>DAORTR010000144.1:0-5718 GCA_035432765.1 Pyrinomonadaceae bacterium | reverse complement strand
TGCGGACAGTACCTGCATCCGCTCCGCCGAAGATCAGGCGGTACGAGGACTTCGGTTTGTAATATGACTTTGCGAACGCGGCGATCTTTGCAGCGTCATCGCCGCCGCCCGCCGGATCTGACAATTTTCCGCCCGCAACGACTGCGACCGGCGAAGCGGTCTTCCCGTCATTGATCACCGCGAAGATCACCGACTTCGCGCCCTGCGGTTTTTTAGCCGCCTTCTTCTTCTGCCCGAACGCAGTACCGCCCGAAATGCACAATACGGCTGTCATCGCCGCAATAAGCCACGGAATTCTCTTCATAGTATTCGTCTAAAAGATCCTAAACTTTCGTTGCGATCGATTTACCCTGCATGAACATAAGCAGATATTCCCGGCCGCCTGCCTTTGAGTCCGTACCGCTCATATTGAATCCGCCGAACGGATGTGCACCGACAAGAGCACCCGTACATTTACGGTTCAAGTAAAGATTGCCGACGTGGAATTCCTCGCGTGCCTGCTGAAGCCTTGCCTCAGATCTTGAGAAAACTGCTCCCGTCAGGCCGAACTCCGTTCCGTTCGCGATATCTAGAGCATCGTCGTAGTCCTTTGCCTTTATAACGGCAAGAACAGGAGCAAATATCTCTTCCTGCTCGATGGTCGCGCCCGGTTTTACATCCGCAATGACGGTCGGCTCAATGAAATAGCCCTTACTATCGTCGCCTTTACCGCCCGCAACGATCCTGCCGCCTTCGGCAACGCCTTTTTCAATATATCCGAGAGTCTTGTCGAAAGAACGCTTATTGATCACGGCCGCAACATTCGTCGAATCCGACTCCGGGCCGCCGACGGTCAGAGCCTTTGTCAGAGCCGCGACCTTGTCGAGAAGTTCGTCGTGTACCTTCTCATCAACGATCAGGCGTGAACACGCCGAGCATTTCTGCCCCTGAAAACCGAATGCGGCCGAGACGATCCCGCTCGCGGCCGAATCAAGATTCGCATCGTCAGCCACGACGATCGCGTCCTTGCCGCCCATTTCGGCGACTACGCGCTTGATCCAGATCTGCCCGTCGCGGGTCTTCGCGGCCTCTTCATTGATGTGAAGCCCGACTCCTTTTGAGCCTGTGAACGAGATGAATCGCGTTTTCGGGTGCTTGACCATCGCTTCACCCGTCTCGACGCTGCCGGAAATAAAGTTCACAACGCCTGCGGGAAGACCGATATCCTCAAGAACCTCGATGAACTTCGCCGCGATCGTCGGCGAATCCGACGAAGGCTTTAGAACGATGGTATTCCCCGCAACGACAGCGGCCATCGTCATTCCGGCCATGATCGCAAGCGGAAAATTCCACGGCGGGATGACTGCACCGACACCTAGCGGAATATATCCGAACGAAGTGTCCTCGCCCGCAACAGGTGTGGTCGGCTGCTCCTCCGCCCAGCGAAGCATCTCGCGACCGTAAAATTCGCAGAAATCAATGGCTTCGGCGGTATCGCCGTCAGCTTCGGCCCAAGTCTTCGATACCTCAAAGACCATCCATGCCGAGAACTCGTGCTTTCGCTGCCGCATTATGTCGGCGGTCTTGAAAAGATATTCGGCGCGTTCTGCCGCCGGCACCTTCTTCCACGTCTTGAAAGCCTCGGATGCCGCATCTACGGCCTTGTTCACGAGCGAGGTATCGGTATCGCCTTCGCTAAAGATCCCGACGACCTGCTCCTTGTTCGAAGGGCTTCGGCTCTCGAATTTGCTCGTTAATGTGATCTTTTCGCCGTTAATGACGATCGAGAATTCCGTGCCCAGTTCGCCTCGCACTTTGTCGAGGGCGGCAAGCATCGCCGCTTTGTTCTCCGGTTTAGAGAAATCGGTAAAAGGTTCGTTCCTGAATTCGTCCAAGCTTAGTTTAGTGTGCATATCAATATCCTATAAGTCTTCTTATTGTATCATTAACAGCCTGTTCTCTCACAAGCCGCATTAGATGTATCGCTGGCGATCCATTTCGCTCAATTCCCACTCGTCAAGCAGTTCCGGGACCTTCGGCTCTTCGTCATTCTGCCAGCCGAGAATGAACCGCGGCGCTTGCTTCTCGCTGCTTTGCTTAACGTATGTAAGTATAAGTGTCCAGCCGGACTTTAGGTAAAGGTTCAACTCGCGAACCGATCCAACTTCCGCCGCGAACTTCGTATTCTCAAGCTTTGTTACCATTCTCCCCTCTTTTGAAGACGCTTTATCTTCCGTTTTGCCAGATCGCGCTTAAGCAGCGACATTCGGTCGAGAAAAACTATGCCGTCCAAGTGGTCCGTTTCGTGTAGTATGCAGCGGGCGGCAAGTCCCGTAGCGTCGATCTCGAATTCCTTTCCGGCAGCATCGAAGGCGCTCGCTACGACGCGCATCTGTCGTTTTACGGGCTGAAAGATGCCGGGAAAAGAAAGGCAGCCTTCGTCGCCGGTCTGCTCGCCCTCAACGTGCAGTATCTCCGGATTTACAAGCACGGCTCTAACCGCCGCCGAATCATCGGTTTCCGGAGTATCCATCACGAAAACCCGCTTCGATTCGCCGACCTGCGGGGCGGCGAGGCCGACGCCGCCGGCTTCTTCCATCGTTACGAACATATCCTCCGCAAAAGCCTTCAAACCATTCGCAAACGCGCTATCCGAAACTGGTTTTGCCACAGAGAGCAGGACCGGTTCCGGGTAATGAAGAATTCTCAATCGATTTGCCACTTCAGAACCTATGTTAGCCGTATTGCGTATTTCCTACAACCTCTTTTATTCTGCTTGCATGAAGGGTATAACTTGAACCGAAGAGTTTAGGAGGCATTTGCGATGAAAATCATCTTGAAGATCTGCGTGCTCGTGCTTGCCGCGACCTTCGTTATCTTGCAGTTCTTTCGTATAGATCAGACGAATCCGCCAATAAGCGCAGCCGAAACCATCGACGCCGCCATCGAAGTGCCGCCGGACATTCAGATCATCCTCGGACGTTCCTGCAATGATTGCCATTCGAACAACACTATCTATCCGTGGTACGCAAATGTTCAGCCCTCAGGCTGGTATGTAAAAGATCACATCGATGATGGCCGCCGCCACCTGAATTTCAGCATTTTCAATACGTATCCGCTCTCTAAGAAGCAAAAGAAGCTCTCGGAGATGTGCGAACAGGTCCGTTCAAGCGAAATGCCGCTTCCCGCGTATCTATGGATCCACGCTGACGCGAAAATGCGACCGGGCGACGCCGAAGCCATTTGTGGCTGGACGAATCAGGCCATTGCCGCTCTTGAGATGTCTGCATCTAAGGAGTAAACTCGCGCCGTTTATGAAAAAGCTCCTACTTACCGTTCTAATTTGCCTATTTTCCACCGCCATCGCTTTCGCACAGATCAAGGTCACGCCGAAGAAGGTGATCTACACACGGCCGAAACCGATGACAAAATACAAGAAGCATTTCACGATGACCCGGCCGGTAATATCCGGCGTTTCGCCGGCCATCGCGCAAAAGATCGAGAATGCCTTGAAATACGAAAAGGTCTTCGATTTCACCCTCAGAGATGAAAAGATCGAATATCAATGGCTAGAGGAGGCAAGCTACGGGGTTCTTTACAACAAGCACAATATTCTCTGCGTCGGTCTCTATATCGAAGGATCGGCGGCGTATCCGTCGGGCGATCAGAAATACATCGTGCTCGACACGCAGAACGGCATCGTTGCAGGTCCAAAGATGGTCTTTATAGACCGCGCAAGCTTAGCCGCACTTGTAAACAAGCGGATGAAGAAGGCGATCGCCGATCAGGTCATCGAGTGGAAAAAAGATCCGGATACGGCTGATCTCGACCAAAAAGAACTGCTTGGCGACAAAGTGTTTCGCGAAGAAAACCTCGATAACTTCTCCATCGACACAAAAGGCATTACATTTCGATACGACTTCGGCTTCCCGCACGTGATACTTGCGGCCGAGCCTGCAAGCGAATATACGTTCACTTGGGCAGAAATGAACCCCTTTATCGCCCCGCGAGGATTGCTCGCGGCAATAGCCCGTTAGTATAATCCTTAGAAGATGGACGAAAGAAGAATAAGAGTTCTTGTTGCGAAGCCGGGGCTTGACGGACATGACCGCGGAGCCAAAGTGATCGCACGCGCTCTGCGCGATGCCGGGATGGAGGTCATCTATACCGGGCTCAGGCAGACGCCCGAGATGATCGCTTCCGCCGCAATGCAGGAAGATGTTGACGCGGTCGGCATCTCGATCTTAAGCGGAGCGCACAAGACGCTTTGTCCGCGGATCGTCGAACTGCTCCATAACAATGGAATGGACGACACGCTTGTTCTTGTCGGCGGGATCGTTCCTGAAGACGACATCGCTCCGCTAAAGACTCAGGGCGTCGCGGAAGTGTTCCTTCCGGGCACTTCAACCGAAGACATCGTTACGTTCATTCGTAAAAACGTCCGTCCGGTTTAGGCTTTCGTATGAAGCCCTACGGTTTTTCTCTCCCGAAGAACTGATATTTAGTAAGGATCTTGGAGAATTATTTATGAAAATTATCACTCGGTATTTTGTTGTTGCGGCCATCGCTGCCGCGCTCACGTTCTTTATTGCGGCTCCTCGCTCGACCTCGGCGCAGATCGTTCCGGCCGCTAAAAAGGTTGCGCATGTAACCAAAAAGGGCGTCAAGAAAGGCGCTCACTACACGAAGAAAGGCGCGGTCAAAAGCTACAAGGGCGGGCGCTATGTAACCGTCCGCGTGTACCGCGGAGGCAAGTGGGTCACGAAAAAGGTGTGGCGCGGCACCAAGTATGTAGTCGTCGGCAAGAAGAAGAAAAAAATGTAACTGCTCGTCGGTAACTTGAGTTGAAGAGAGGGCGTTTTGATCGCGAACAATGTGATCGAGACGCCCTTTCTGCGCTTCGAATTCTGTCTATTGAAAGCTCCGAGCGGACCTAGCGTACGTAAGGTGTCTTACGGTCGCCGCAGATCGGCTTGTGCAAGACTTTGATATTGTGAAGGGAATACAAGGAGAGCAATTTATGAAAAAGATCAATATTAGCCTGGTCGCGACGGCACTGGCTTGTGCCGTGTTTACAATTTCGTCGCGGCCGGCCGCGGCCCAGGTCGTTCCTGCAGTCAAGAAAGCTGTAGAAGTAACGAAAGACGCAGCAGAAAAGACGGCTGAGGTTGCCGCAGATGCCGCGAAAGCGACCGCGGGAAAGACGAAGAATGTTGCAGAGAAGACCGCTGACGTAACAAAGGACGCCGCGACAGAAACTGCCGAAACGGCAGCGGAAGGCTCAAAGGATGCTGTCCATTACACAAAGAAGGGCGTCAAGAAGAGTGCACATTACACGAAAGAGGGAGCCGTGATGGCTTATAAAGGCGGACGTTGGGTGGCCACACGCGTTTACCTTGGCGGAAAATGGGTAACGCAATGGGTTTGGGAAGACGCGATCGTCGGCAAGGAGAAGAAAAAAATGTAACTGCTCGTCGGCAATTTGAGTTAGACAGGGCGTTTTGATCGCAAACAAGGTGATCGAGACGCCCTTTCTGCGCTTGTGAGCTCTTTTTCGGTATAATCGTTCCTTATGACAGAGAAAGTAATTCGTGTCGCCGGCGGCCAGGGATTTTGGGGTGATCTTCTCACCGCACCGATCGATCAGGTGCGAAAGGGCCCGATCGACTATTTAATGCTCGATTACCTCGCGGAGGTAACGATGTCGATCCTGCAGAAGCAACGCGCGCGCGATCCGGA
>DAORTR010000143.1:0-5784 GCA_035432765.1 Pyrinomonadaceae bacterium | reverse complement strand
TCATATATGCGATCCAAATTATCCCGACCGCCGCCACCATTGCCGTTACTATCGCTAGTACTTTCCGTCCCATTTCGTACCTCCATTCAATGTATTTTTCTAAACTCCCATATCTCTGGTTTACGCCCAAATGGTATCGAATGTCAAGAAATTCGCGCGTGTCACGCGTCTCTCCCTTTGCCGCAAACGGCAAGCATATTAAAATATTCACCCGGAGTGACTGCGGAGTTTAAGGATGTTCTATTACGAAGTAAGAGCGGCCGTTGAAGAAGGGCTGCGAGGCGATTTTGAGGATTATATGCTCGCGAAGCACATCGCAGACGTGCTTGAGACAGGCTGTTTCGCGCGTGCGCGTTTTGCCTGGACCGGGGAAGGTTACGCAACTGCGTATATCGCCCGCGAAAGACGCGACGTTGACCGATATCTTGAGCGTTATACAGGTGCGATGCGCGACGATTTTAAGCTGCATTTTCCCACAGGCGTCGAGCTTTCGCGCACGATCTACGAAGAGTAAAATGCGTCCCGCAAGCTAACGTCTGCTAATCTATTAAAATGCTCGTTCTTGGTATCGAAAGCTCATGCGATGAGACCGCCGCCGCCGTCGTTCGCGACGGCCGCGAAATGCTCTCCTCCGTGATCCATTCGCAGATCGGATCGCACAAGGCTTGGGGTGGCGTCGTCCCGGAGATCGCCGCGCGCGAACATCTCGAAAAGATCGGACCGGTCGTGGAAAAGGCGTTGAGCGACGCGAAGATTTCCGCGCCGGATCTTGATGCGGTTGCTGTCACGCAAGGTCCAGGCCTCATCGGTTCGCTCCTTGTCGGCGTCTGCTACGCGAAGGCATTTGCCTACGGCCTAAAAATACCGATCGTCGGCGTAAACCACATCGAAGGCCACGTTTTTTCAGTAACTCTCGAAAATCCGCCGGTCGAATTCCCGAGTCTCGCTCTGATAGTTTCGGGCGGCCACACAAATATCTTTTACATTTCGGAACCCGGTGAATATCGCATCGTCTCAAGAACGCGTGACGATGCCGCAGGCGAGGCGTTCGACAAGGCGGCGAAGATGCTCGGGCTTGGTTATCCCGGCGGGCCGATCATTGAGAAATTCGCACTCGACGGCGACGCGAAGAAGATCACTTTTCCGATTGCAAAGATCTCGGATGGTCGTCCCGATATGAGCTTCAGCGGGCTAAAGACGGCGTTGGTCCGGTATATGCGCGAGAATTCGATCGTACCGGCGAACGGCGAAGTTTCGCAAGAGATCAAGGACATTGCTGCGGGCTTTCAACGAGCAGTGATCCGCGGGCTTATGAAGAGCTTTGAGAAACTCGCCGTCGAATTTCAGCCAAAGAGCCTCATCGTTGCGGGCGGCGTCGCGTGCAATCTTGCTTTGCGTGCCGCTGCCGCCGATCTTGCCGCAAAGCTAAGCGTCCCGGCTTACTTTCCGTCAAAGCATCTCTCGACCGACAACGCGGCGATGATCGCGGCTGCGGGGTATTTCCACCTCGAACGGGGCGAAACGGCCGGCCTCGAGTTGGCGGCGGATGTTACGCTTCGGCTTCAGAACCGCCGAACCGATGACGATGAACGCGGTCGCCGCGGAAATTATCGACGCTGAAAAGGCTCTTGCAAAGCAATGGAAAAAGCCGTTACAATCTTTGTGAGTTAAAACAGTTTTTTTGTTCACACACTGAAGTCCTTTGCGGCTGCGCGTCATATCCCCTAAGCAGCTATGTCGGAGCCGAATCCTTGTATATCACGAGCTCCATCCACTAACCGTCATTTTTTTCGGGAGAAACTATGTACAGAAAGAATTTTGCCTTTTTGATGGTAACGATCCTCGTCGGGGCTATCGGAGTATTCGCTCAGCCCCAACCCGCGCCATATACGCCGCGGCTCCAGACGTTTGCAACGGGCACGAGCAGCCCGATCTTGATCCGTTCGGCGAATGACGGTTCCGGCCGCCTGTTCGTCGTCCAACAGGGCGGCTTGGTCCGCGTCTTTTTGCCGGGGCAACGTTCTCCCGTGCAGTTCATCGACCTTTCGTCAAAGATCAGTGGCGGCGGTGAACGCGGACTCTTGGGTCTGACGTTCCATCCAAACTTTACGACGAACGGCAAGTTCTATGTGAATTACACTGCAACTGGCTCAGGTACGACGGTCGTCGCCGAGTACACTACGATGACCGGAAACGGAAACTCGAACACCGGCGATCCGAATAGCGAACGCATCCTGTTCCAGGTCCCGCAGCCGTTCTCGAATCACAACGGAGGAATGGTCGAATTTGGCCCCGACGGTTATTTGTACATCGGAATGGGCGATGGCGGTTCGGGCAACGATCCCGGGAACCGAGCGCAGAACCGTTCGATCCTGCTAGGTAAGATGCTGAGGATCGATCCCAACTCTGTTTCGCCGGCGTACTTGATCCCGCCGGGAAATCCTTTCACCGGCGCTAACACAGCACGCTGCGACGGCGGCAGCACGACGTCGGGAAATACGTGTCAGGAGATCTGGTCGATCGGTATGCGAAATCCATGGCGCTGGTCGTTCGATCGCTCGAATGGAGCTCTTTGGGTCGCAGACGTCGGGCAAGGAGCACTCGAAGAACTCGATATCGTAACCGGCGGCGGGAATTACGGTTGGAGAGTGTACGAAGGGAATAGCTGCACGAATCTCGATCCTAGCCTTTGTATTCCGGGCAATTATCAGATGCCGTTCTATCAGTATTCGCACAGCAGTGGTCGTTGCTCGGTTACCGGCGGCTATGTATATCGCGGAACTCAGGGCAGTCTGCCGGACGGCGCTTACGTTTTTGCCGATTACTGCTCGGGCGAGATCTGGTATTGGTACAACAACCAGGCGACCCTTCTGCAAGATACGCCGCGCAATATCCTTTCGTTCGGCGAGGACGAACTCGGCGAGATCTACGTCTGCTACGGCAACGGCCAGATCGACAAGATCGTTCGCGGAAAAGCTTCCGCAGACTTTGACGGCGACCTAAAGACCGATTTTGCCGTCTATCGCCCCTCGGAAACGAACTGGTACATCCGCAATAGTTCGAACGGTTCCGTAAGCGTACAGCAATTCGGTCTCGCTACGGACGTCCCGACGCCGGATGATTTCGACGGGGACAATATCGCAGATGTCGCGGTCTTTCGTTCCTCGGACGGGAATTGGTATTACCTTTCAAGCAGTAACTCGACGTTCACGGCACTGCACTTCGGCGCCAATGGCGACGTTCCGTCGGCAGGCGATTTCGATGGCGACCGCAAAGCCGATCCGACCGTGTTTCGTCCGAGCACCGGCGTTTGGTACACGCTCCGATCGACCGACGGCGGTTTTAGCGCAACGCAATTCGGTCTTGATGGCGACATTCCGCAACCGGCGGACCTCGATGGCGACGGACGCACGGACATCGCTCTCTTTAGGCCGTCAACGGGCGTTTGGTACGCGCTCTACAGCCTAAACAACGGTTTCTTGGCGACGCAGTTCGGCCTCAGCGGCGATATTCCTGTTGCGGGCGACCGAGACGGCGACGGTAAGGCCGACATCGCGGTCTTTCGTCCGTCGAACGGCGTTTGGTACACGATGCAAAGCTCGTCAGGAAGCGTAAGTATCGAAAGTTGGGGACTTAACGGCGATATTCCGGCAGTCGGCGACTACGACGCGGACGGCAAGGACGACATAGCCGTTTTCAGGCCAAGCACCGGCGTTTGGTATGTCAGAAGGTCGTCGGACAGCGCGAATCAGATCGTCCAATTTGGTTCTAACGGCGATCTTCCGGCACCTCGATACGACGTGCCGTAATTTTGGGCATTATCGTCGCTGACGGACGGCGCGAGCTATCGTGAAAATGTTCACGGAGCTTGCGCCGTTCTTTTTGAGTACGCCTGCGCAGGCGTCTGCCGTCGCGCCCGAAGTAAGAACGTCATCGATCAGAAGTACATTCTTCTCGTGAACCGCGCCGGCGTTCGAGACCCTGAAAGCCTTCTCTACCGTGAGTTCACGGGCCCGATCGTCCATTGCGGCTCGATGAAGCGGAGTGTGGATCGTTCGCTGAAGTGCAGAAGCATTGACAGGTAACTTCAAGTATCGCGAAACGACATCGGCGATCTTTTCCGCCTGGTTGAACCCGCGCTCAAGCTCGCGTTTTTTGGAAAGCGGGACCGGGACCAACATATCGTAATTTCGATGACGCTCGCGCTCGAGGGTGGAATTGATCAGATCCGTTAATCGTTGCGGGATCAACGGCCTCTTCTTGAGGGCGACGATGGTGCCGGCAAGCGCACCGTCATAGATGCCGCATCCGAACGCCCGATCGAATGACCTTTTGTCGCAGTTCCCGCATCTCGGATCAGAAAGTCGCGATGGTGCAGCAAGCGGAATTCCGCATTTTGCGCACAGCGGAGTTTCGCTCGTGAAGGTTTGCGCAAGATGCCAACAGCGTTCACAAACGACACCGCCCGCGAGATCACACTCGCGGGCGACGCAAACCCGGCATTGTTCGGGCAGAATTACGGAAAGGATCGGCTCAATGGCCGTCCGCAGGAGGTTCATTCGTCGTCAAGAAGACCTTGTTCGAGCAGGCTCTGGCAATCAAGGCAATAACGAGCCCACGGGATCGCAGCGAGACGCTTCGCGTTTATAGTTTTCTCACAGTTTTGGCAAGTTCCATATTCGTCGTTCTCTATGCGCTCGAGAGCTTCGTCTATGAGAGCGATCTGTTTGCTGTCATTCTCAGAAACGGCAAGAAGTACGTTCTTGGAATAATTGCGTACCGCGAGATCGACCGGATCGGGAGTTTCCGAATCATCAATTGAAAGGTCATTGCCGTTCAGCTTATTTACTAGAGATTCACGCTCGATCAGGAGTTTTTTCTGGATCTCTTTTGAATTCGATTTGCTCATTTCTGGTAAGGAAATCCCTTTATAATTGTAAATCCTCTATATAATTGCTCAGCTAATACGACACGAGCCATCTCGTGTGTAAAAGTGAGAAACGATAATGATAGCACGGCGTTCGCTCTTTCGGCAATGGCAGAAGAGACCCCGTCGGCACCCCCGATAATAAAGGAGATCTCGCGAATTCCGTCCCTCTGCCACGCCTCGATCATCTCGGCAATGCCGTGCGAACTTTTCTGCTTGCCTTCGACGTCCAGAAGGCAGACAAAAGAGGTTTGATTCACTTTTTCGAGGATGCGTTTGCCTTCGGCGGCCCGGCGATCGCTATCTTTCGAATCCTTTACCTCGACGACCTCGACATTTACGAAATGCGAAAGACGCTGCAGATAATCTTCCTGCAGCGCCTTGTAATGCTGATCGCGGGTCTTACCGACCCAAATAAAGCGGAACTTCATCTATTTACAGATCGTCGGGGATCTCGATCCTACGCGCGTCGCGCCATAGACGTTCGAGATCGTAAAATTCGCGCGATGTTTCATTAAAAATATGAAAGACGAAATCGCCGTAATCGAGCAGAACCCATTCGCCCGTGCTGTAGCCTTCGATCCGAACCGCGCGAAGCCCAAGCTCTTTCTTGAGTCTTTCACCGATCTCATCCGCGATAGCCTGCACCTGACGCTGATTCGTGCCCGTTGCGATAATGAAATGCTCTGTGAAACTCGCAATGTCCCGCAGATCAAGCCCAACGATATTGAGAGCCTTTTTATCTGCGGCACAGCGTATCGCGAGCTTCAATCCGTCATCGAGGCTTTCGTATTTTGTCGCCGGGATCGCGATCTCCATCCGTGAGGTTTCGCGAGCCAAAGATTTTTCCTGTAATT
>DAORTR010000142.1:0-5879 GCA_035432765.1 Pyrinomonadaceae bacterium | reverse complement strand
GGTTGGCTGATCATTCTAGGTTCGATACCGATCGGAACAGTCGGCTTCCTTTTTAAGGATTTTATCGAGGGACAGGGAACGAAGAACCTTTGGATCATCGCAACGATGCTGATCGTGATCGCCGTTCTCCTTTTCGTTGCCGAGCAGGTCGGATCGCACCGCAAAGACGTCAAGCATCTAACCCTCATCGACGCGATCGTGCAGGGCTTTTGCCAAGCGCTTGCTTTAATGCCGGGCGCGAGCCGTTCGGGTTCGACGATCATGGGCGGCCTTCTCGCGGGCGAAAAGCGTGAGACGGCGGCACGTTTCTCATTTTTGCTCTCAATGCCGGCGATCTTCGCGAGCGGGCTGTTGGAACTTCATCAGGCGACGAAGATCCTGCCGAACGACGCTTGGATGCCGCTGCTTGTCGGAACGATCGTGGCCGGCATTGTCGGGTATGTATCGATCTGGGGCTTGCTTGCTTATCTCAAACGCAATTCCACGCTCGTTTTCGTTGCGTACCGCATTATTCTCGGCGCCGTGATACTCGTTCTCCTTTGGAAAGGCGTGATCGCGCCGAATGTACCCTAAAGGCTTCTAGTGGCAGCAAAAAGGTGGACAATCCGAAAGCACGACCACGAACGTGTGCAGCAGTTCGCCCGCGAAATAGGCGTTCAGCCGATCGTGGCCGCGTTGCTAATTTCCCGCGGCTACGATACCCAAGAAAAAGCCGACGCTTTTCTGCGGCCGAGCCTAGAGCACCTTTACGACCCATTCTTACTTAAGGGGATGCGCGAAGCGGTCGCTCGCATCCAAAAGGCTGTTCAAAACGGCGAAAAGATCCTGATCTGGGGTGATTATGACGTTGACGGCACGACGGGAACAGTTCTTCTGCGGCGGGCATTCAAGCTCTTGGGCGTTGAATCGGAATTTCACGTTCCGGACCGTTTTACTGAAGGCTACGGGGTCAACATTCCGGCGCTGGAAGACGCACAAAGGAACGGCGTGTCGCTTGTCATTACGGTCGATTGCGGCATACGCAGCTTTGAACCGCTCGAATGGGCGAAAGAGAATTCGCTTGATGTGATCGTTACGGATCATCACCTATCGGACGACGATCGCGGAAATCCGCCTGCGGTTGCGGTCGTTAATCCGAATCAGCCCGGATGCGAATATCCGGATAAGCATCTGGCGGGCGCTGGCGTCGCTTTCAAACTCGCGGACGCTCTTCTGCGAGAAGCGGGACTTGAGGACGAGATTCCGGGATTCTTGAAGATCGCGGCCATCGGGACGGTCGCGGATGTGATGGACCTGACGGGCGAGAACCGCGCGATCGTTGCGATCGGGCTTAAAGACCTGCTTCTGACAGATAATTGCGGACTTCGCGCTCTGATGGAAGTTGCCGATTGTACTTCCGAGATGACGAGCTATCACATCGGATTTCGAATTGGTCCGAGAATAAACGCGGCCGGGCGGATGGACGTTGCAAAACACGTCGTAGAACTGCTCGAAGAAACGGATTTTGTGAGGGCTCGGCAACTCGCGTCGCTGCTTGATTCCAGAAACCGCGAGCGGCAGCAGATGCAGCAGAAAATAACCGAACTCGCTTTCGCTGAGGCCGCAGAGCACGCGGATTCGAACTTTATCGTAGTTGCGGGCGAAGGCTGGCATCGCGGCGTGATCGGCCTCGCCGCTTCGCGTATCGCCGACAAACTCTACCGTCCCGCGATCGTGCTTTCGATCGAGGACGGGATCGCCCAGGGAAGCGCGCGCAGTATTCCCGGATTTCATCTGCTGAACGCATTAGAGGCCGCTCAAGACCTTTTGGAGCAGTTCGGCGGTCATCGAGCCGCAGCCGGGCTGAAAATACGCTCAGAACGCATTTCTGAGCTAAGGCGAAGGCTTTCAGACTATGCCGATGAGGTTCTGAAGCTCGAAGACCTCGAACCTGAATTGAACATCGACGCTGTGCTTTTGCCGGAAAGTGTCGATCTCAAACTCGTCTCAGCCCTCTCCGCGCTCGAGCCGTTCGGACAGGGCAATCCGAAACCGATCTTCGTTACGAAGGACCTTACCTTACGCGAAGATCCGTTCGTGATGAAAGAAAAGCATTTGAAACTGAAACTTGAATCTGAATCGGGCTGCCGACTTGAAGCCGTTTGGTGGGACGGCGTCGATCGTTCAAAGGGGCGAACGCTGCGACGCGATTCGCGCATCGAACTAGCTTATGTCGTTGAAGTCAACAATTGGCAGGGAAATCGAAAGATCCAGCTTGTCGTCGAAGACTTCAGAGAAGCATAATCCTTCTGTGGCTGAAAGAACCGTCGAAAAGATCCAAAGCTACGATCTGCGGGCTCAATTGCCGAAGATCCTGCGCTATGCGGCGCTCGTCGCGGCGGGGATGATCGTTCTCGTGGTCGCAGCTAGTTTCTATACGGCGCCTTCGAAACCGGCGTTCAAATTCAAACCCGAACACGCGCACCTTTCGACCGACGTTATCGCGGAGGTCAAAGGTTACGAGCGCACAGAGAGCGACGGTTCGACGCCGAAATATTATATTAAAGCCGATACCGCCCGAACTTTCTCCGACAACCACCAAGAGCTTGAAAATGCTTACGTCAAGGTCTTCGCCGCAGACGGCGAGGCGTTCGACGAGATACGTTCGAACAAAGCGGTATATGTTCCCGAGGCTGATAAGAATTTCACCGCGTATCTTGCCGGAAACGTCAAGATCGCGACTCGCGACGCCCTGAATATCGAAACAGACGGCGTTACCTATACGCGAGCCTCAGAGACCGCCGATACTGACGAGAAGATCGCGTTCGAACGCGACAACATTCGCGGTACGGCGGTCGGAGCGACCGTAAAGATGGCGGAAAAGAAACTCGAACTGCGGCAAGACGTCGAGATCGAGACGTTCGAGTCCGCCGAAAATATGGCCGCGGGAGTCAAATACGCTAAATTGAATGCTGCCAATGCCGTTTACGACCAAACGGCCAACAGCATTGAGCTATCGGGCGGATTTAGGGCAAAGATCGATTCGGCAGGCCGCACGAGTGATGTTTCGGGAGGCCGCGCGGTCGCTTGGCTAGCGGGCGGCGAAACCGATCCTGCGAACCGCGACCTGACGAAGCTTGAGTTGTTCGAGAATGTTCATATCATTTCCAACGATGGAAAGGCCACGACGATCGATGCGGGAAACGCGGTTTACGACAAACAGCTTGATCGATTCGAGCTAAGGGATTCTGCTCGTATCGTTACGCAGCAAGGTTCGAGCAAGACCGAGATACAGGCTCAGATTGCTGTCTATGACCGCAAAGGCTTGAAGGCAACGTTGAACGGCTCCGCTCAGGTCGCGCAAGGTTCGGATTACGTAAAAGGCGATTCGATGTTCGTCGGTCTTTTCCCTTCGGAAGAAATAAAGCACGCGGTCATTACGGGCAATACTTTCCTAAAACAAACTACGCCCGAAAGGCTCACACAAGCCTCGGCTGCCGAAATGACGATCGATTATTCGGCGCCGAATAGACTGCGAAATGCTCGTGCAGTCGGAAATGCGAGAGCGGAACTCGTCCCGACCGCCGCGTCGGATTATTCGAAAGCGACTTTGACGACACCGAAGGCGATCTCCATCGATTTCAAGGGTGCGGGACTCCTTGCCGCAATGAATACCGATGGCCGCACGACGATACAATTGGACGCACCCGGAAATGCGCCGGAGGCCGCCACAAAGCGCGTAACGGCAGACAGCGTAAAAACAATTTTCCACGATAACGGACAAGATATCAGCAAGGCGGAGGCCGTTGGGAACGCGGTTCTAGAGATCGAACCGGTCAAGCGGGCCGCCGAAGTTTACGATACAACGGTGAATGCACCGCGCTTCGATTGCGAATTCTTCGCGACCGGCAATAACGCACGCGAATGTACCGGCGGAACTCCTGCGAAGACCGTTCGAAGGCCGACAATTAACGCCGCCGGACGCGGCGATCAGGTGCTTGCTTCGGATCGCGTTATCGCAACCTTTGATGCCGCGACGAAAGATCTCGCCGAATTGCAGGCGGTCGGTAACGGTAAGTATTCAGAACTCGACCGACGCGGCCTCGCCGACCGTTTTGTCTTCAACCAGAACGACAAGACACTGCGTCTTCGCGGAGGCGAACCGACGATATGGGACGACCGTTCGAGAGCAAAGGCACAGGAGATCGATTGGAATACCGCAACGCAGATGTCGTATCTCCGAGGCGGCGTAAGCACGACGTTCTACAACGGCGGAGCTATGGGGAAGGCGTCACCGTTCTCTAAGGGCAACAAACCCGTTTTTATCGCATCGAACGAAGCAGTTTTCGCCCGTAATTCGGACACCGCCGTTTACACCGGGAACGCACGGGCGTGGCAAGATGATAATTACGTTCGAGCTGAGAAGCTCACGATCCTGCAGGCTGAAGGCAAACTCGTTGCCGAAGGGGCGGTTCAGAGCGGGCTTTACGATGCGAAAGTTAAACGCGCCGGAAAAGAATCGAGCGTTCCGGTGTTCGCATCCGCAAATTCGATGACCTACAACCGGGAGGGCCGGACTCTCAGCTATCGAGGCAATGCCGATATTAGACAAGGCTCGGATCGAATTACCGCTGAAGCCGCAGATGTCTTTCTCTCAGAGAATAACGAGGTTTCGCGGACCGTGGCGGACAGGTCGGTCGTCATCACACAGCCAGGGCGACGCGCGACAGGCGAGCATGTTGAATACTCTGCCGAGACCGAGATCGCGATCCTTCAGGGCACACCCGCGACGGTTAATGACGCCGAGAACGGCAGCACCTCAGGCTCGCAGATCACGGTTTATTTCCGTGAGAATCGTTTCGTGGGCAGCGGCCGCGGACGACAAAATCCGAACACGCGTGTAAAATCTGTTTACAAGACGACGAATCCTCAAGAATAGATGCACGATAAAGACGAGTTCGAAACAACTGAGAACGGCCAAAGAACGCTGCTTTCAGGCGTTGACCTTCAAAAAACGTATGGCAGGCGGCGAGTGGTTGACGGCGTGAGTTTGAACGTCGCAAAGGGCGAGGTCGTCGGCCTTTTGGGAGCCAACGGCGCCGGTAAAACAACGACATTCTATATGCTCGTTGGCCTTGAGAATACCGAGGCCGGTTCTATTGGGCTTGGCGGACGCGACGTAACAAAACTGCCGATGTATCTGCGTGCCCGTCTGGGACTTGGATACTTGCCGCAAGAGCCTTCGATCTTTCGGAAAATGACGGCCGAGCAGAACATCCTTGCGGTTCTCGAAACCCTCGGCATCTCACGCGACGAAAGAATGGCTCGGCTTGACGAACTGCTTGCGGAGTTCGGCGTCGAGCATGTTCGCGACACGCGCGGCGACGCTCTCTCCGGCGGTGAACGAAGGCGTGTTGAGATCGCGAGATGTCTTGCGACGAATCCGAGTTTCATCCTGCTGGATGAGCCGTTTGCCGGGATCGATCCCCTCGCGATCGACGATATTCGCGAGATAATCGTTTATCTAAAGGATCAAGGCATCGGCATCCTCATTACGGATCATAACGTCCGCGAAACCCTCGGCATCACCGACCGCTCTTACATTATGGCCGACGGCCGCATATTGCGTTCCGGAACGACTGAAGAACTCGTTGAGGACTCGGAGGTGCGGCGCCTTTACCTCGGCGAAAGATTTACGCTTTGAGAAAAAAGTTACCTGTCTTTTGCGAAATTTTTCCCTTTTCATTTCTGAATCGCTATAATCAGTTATAGAACGGTACGCAAATTGCGTGAATCGACCGTAAATGCTTTATTTCGGTACGTTTGGCTGACACGATCTATCGTCTATGTCATCTCTTCGGCTCCAGGCAAAACTCCAGCAAAAGATGGTTCTCACGCCG
>DAORTR010000141.1:0-5899 GCA_035432765.1 Pyrinomonadaceae bacterium | reverse complement strand
GGTCGAGCAGATTCGTAGTGCCTTCGGTGACGGAAAGGTAAGGGCGTGCTTCGTCCAACTCGTGCTGGTTCGTGACACCGACGGTGCTTGACATCGGAACGCGTGGCCTTTCATCTGCAGGTCGTTTAGTTAGAGCACGTTTTAGGCGGTTCCAACCGAAGAATGACGACATCATTGCGACCAACAACACCACCATCGACGCGATAAAAAGTATCATCGTTGGCTTTGCGGCAAGCAGGCCGGTGAGGCTCGAAATGAAAGCTATCGCGAGTCCCACTGCGGCAGGAATTGTCGCGACCGAGGCCGCAACGACCGAGGTCTTTGCCGCACGCGTTTCCGCCATCAGCCGCAGCACTTCCATCTCCAAACTTTCGGAGGTAAGCGGTGTGCCGCAACGACGGCAAAATCGCGATTCGCCGGCCGAATCCAACCCGCAGCCGGGACACAGCTTCGCGATCGACGGCACGCGCGCCAATGCAGCAATGGTTCTCGCCTCTTGCGCAACAATGTTCTTTTCACCTTCGTTAAGCCAGCCGTGTCTGACCTGATAATCGAACGTGGTTTGCGTGGAATTTTCGCCGACCGACCAGATCCGAATGATGAGCGTAGCGGGATAATCGAGCACGTTCGTTGACCCGTATGTGCCCCAACCGCGAGCCGCACGGCGGCCGATGATGTTCGGTTCGACCTCAAGAATGTCGAAGCCGACCGACTCCATCGCATCGATGAGCCGCTGCCTAACAACATCGGGTTTGCCAGCCAAGACTTCTGAGAAATAGAACTCGGTCGTTTCGTTAAGGCCGTCCATCGAATATTGAGTGCTGCTCATAACTTGCAAATGCTTGTTCCAAATACAACTAATCGTCAAATGCCGTCTTCGTCTTGAAGAGCGACCCGTTCATGCGTATCACATTTTCTTTGACCTCTAAAACGCCTAACACGCGATCTTCGAGTGCCGGAGAATAGGTTTTGAATGTCTTCAGATATTTGACCATCGCGTCGAGTATCTGGACGCCTGTATTCTTGTATGAAAGCGCGTTCTTGAACGCCGAGAATCCATCGGCTCCGTCTGCGAGATAGTTTGACGTCAAGATCTTGTATGTCTTGTCGTCGTCAAGCGGAACGCCTTTGATATTCAGTTTGGAGATCCGGCTGCCGACCGTTCGATTCTGCACATAGATCATCTGGACGCCCTTCGAGACCTGTAGTACACCATTCGTCAAACTCGCACCGTGCTCAAAGGCTTCTCGAAGGTAGCGGCCCTTTATCTCCAGCTGGACGATCGTGTTCGGGAAAGGAAAGACCGAGATCAGTTTGCCGACCGTAACCACGCCCGGATCGATGTCCTCACGCAATCCGCCGCTGTTCGTCACGGCGAAATCGTATTCGGGATATGCGGCGAGCATAGCGTCCGCAGTCATATTCCCCATCGGAGAACTTTCGCCATACGAACGCGTGAGGGGCCCCGTGACGGTCGTCACTTTCTCGTCCGTTATGGCCTTCAGCTTGTTCTTCCACTTATTGATGACGGCGACCATCGCCGGGTCGTCCTCGACCTCGTCATCGTAAAGATAGTTGTAGTGGTTCTTGTAATCGACGATCTTGTCGAGCTTCTTATCATATGTGATCTCGAGTTTGCCGAGCTCGATCGTGTAGGCATCGGTCGAGACGATGATCGTGCCGTTCGCGACGATCGGTGTCGGCGTGCCGCTGTGCGGATGGCCTGTGATCATCAGATCGACGCCGGGAACGGCTTTCGCAAGATCGATGTCGTGCTGATGGTTGCGGATAACGTCCGCCTCGCCGCCGGTCGATTGCGTGCCGGGAATGCCGATGTGAATAAGCAGAATGATGAGGTCGGTCTTCGGCTGCAGCTCTTTGATGTACTTCCGCAAATATACTTTCTCATCGCGGACCTCGACGCCTTTTATCATTACGGGCGCGACCGTATCTTCGAACGCGAACTTCTCGTGCAGCCCGATGATGCCGAGCCGAATGCCGTTCACTTCTTTGATGATGTAAGGCTTGGGCCAATGGAGCTTATTCGTGCCTTTGACGAAGATATTGCCGTTCAGAAGCGGGAATTTTGCAAGCTGGAACTGCTTGTACGCGTTCTGCCAGCCGTAATCGTATTCATGATTACCGACGCAAGCGGCATCAAGCCCGAGATAATTCGCCGCGTCGATGATCGCTTCGCCTTTCGTGAGCGAACTCATATACGGCCCTGCAAAAAAGTCGCCCGCGTCAAAGTAAACTGTGTTCGGGTTCGCTGCCTTTTCCTGCTTTACGAGTGTCGCTATATTCGCAAAACCGCCGACCTTTCGCGTCGTACTCACCCACGGAACGATCAGCGGCTCGAGATGCGAATGCAGATCATTCGTGTAAAGAACGGTGAGCTTCTGCGCCGGTGCGATCGGAACCAAAACAATGAGAAATACAAAGACAAAGAATACAAACTTTTTCATTTTCGATCCTCCAGTCTAAGGCTTTTTGCCTGCGCTCTATTTCCACCATTCGCGTTGCTCTTGCTTGAGAGCGTCGGCATCCTGGTTGACATAGGCTTCGTGGTAGGTCTTCCAGCCGTATTTGAAGTATTTCGGGTTCGGCGAGAACTCGCCGTCGCCTATGTCGAGGTCGCCTGAGAGCGGAATGCGCGAATCGCCCCAGTTGCAGACAAAATTCAGCTTGCCGTCCTTTGACCGCCAGCGTCCGGCAAACTGGTTATTCCTAAAAGCATCAGCGCCGTCCTCAAGATCGTCGTATTGGACCTCTTCGGCGTCGTTGATGTAAAAGGCGGTGTAGAAAGTACCCGAGAAGGTTCCGCTATGCGGGCCGCTGCCTTCCTCAGCGAACGTGTAGTCACCGATGAGGATACCGCGTTTCTTGATCTGCTCGGCGGCCATCTCGGGCTCGATCGACTTGAACATTCGCACGTTGGCGACCGTTATCTTGCCCTCGAATCTTCGAAACGTATCGCCGACAAGCGACGCACCCGTTATGTCGTAGATGAGAGAATTGCCGCCTGCCTTTTTCGCGGTGAGGACTTTCACGCGTATGCGTCGATAGTTGCTGCCGATAAAGCCGAAAACGCTTGTATCCTCGGTCGATGTCCAAAGACGGCCAAGGTCGTACTTTTTTAATTGAGCCTTTTGTTCCGCCTTTGAAAGCAGCGGGTCGGCAAGCAGTTCCTTTCGCCAGTTTGCGATGTCGCTCTGAGCTGCCGCGAACGAGGTGCATACAACGAAAAACAACAAGAATGTTGATAGTGCTCTCATCGATCTGATCCTTTCTGGCAGAGTATCACAATTTGCCGCTGAGTACGCCGGCTCTTAATTTTCGTTCAGGGTAAATTTACCTTTGCCCGGCGGCAACCTAAAATAGCGTTGAATATATGACGTCGAGAGGTCTTGCGGATCTCGATGCGATCTTCTACAAAATTTGCCGCAGGCGGTTGGAAATGACAGAAAAATCAAAGATCTATTACACATTGACGGATGAGGCTCCGATGTTGGCGACGCATTCGTTCTTGCCTATCCTACAAACCTTTACGAAGGCTGCCGATATCGAGATCGAGGTTCCGGATATTTCGCTTTCGGGAAGAATTTTGGCGAATTTTCCGGAGTATCTTGAGGAAGGTCAGCGAACGGCCGATGCACTTGCCGCTCTCGGCGAATTGGCGAAAAGGCCCGATGCGAACATCATCAAGCTCCCCAACGTATCGGCTTCAGTTCCCCAACTTGAGGCGGCGATCGCCGAATTGCAACAGCGGGGTTTCGCCGTGCCGAATTATCCGGCCGAACCGAAAACTGATGCTGAAAGGGCGATCAACAAAAAGTACGCAAAAGTTCTCGGCAGTGCTGTAAATCCGGTCTTGCGGGAAGGCAATTCCGACCGCCGTGCACCAAAGGCCGTCAAACAGTACGCAAAGGCGAATCCGCACCGTATGGGCGTCTGGGAACGTGATTCCAAGACATCGGTCGCTCATATGAGCGACGGCGATTTTTACGGTACGGAGAACTCCACAACGGTAGGAGCTGACGGTACCTTCCGAATTGTTTTCTACGGAAGCGACGGCTCGGAAGAGGTCTTGAAGGATAACGCTCCGCTGCTGGCGGGCGAGGTTATTGATTCGTCCGTGATGCACCTCGATTCTCTTAAGGCCTTCGTCGAACAGGCGATCGGCGAGGCAAAGGAGAACGATGTCCTGCTTTCAGCGCATTTGAAGGCGACGATGATGAAGGTGTCCGACCCGATCATTTTCGGCGCCATCGTTGAAACCTACTTCAAGAACGTTTTTGAGAAGTACGCCGATACATTCAGCCAACTCGACATCAATCCGAACTTCGGGCTTGCGACGCTTTTCGAGAAGATCGCCGGACATCCGCAGGAATCTGAGATCAAAGCTGCGATCGCCGAAACGATCGAGAATGGGCCGCGGCTCGCGATGGTGAATTCCGACAAGGGAATCACGAATTTTCATGTGTCGTCGGATGTAATTGTAGATGCGTCGATGGCTGCGCTGATCCGCGGCGGCGGAAAGATGTGGAACAAGGACGGAGCGGAAGAGGACGCCATCTGCATCATTCCCGACCGCACATACGCCGGATTTTACGATTCGATCGTTCAGGATATGAAGGCGAACGGAGCGATCGACCCGCGGACGTTCGGCTCGGTTCCGAACGTCGGCTTGATGGCTCAAAAAGCGGAGGAATACGGTTCGCACGATAAGACATTCCAGATGTCGGGCGACGGCAGCGTCAAGGTCGAGGACGAAAATGGAAACGTTCTGCTCGAACAGGATGTACATAATGGCGACATTTTCAGAATGTGCCAGACAAAGGACGCGCCGATCCGCGATTGGGTGAAGCTCGCCGTCAACCGCGCAAGGCTTTCGGACACGCCCGCGATCTTCTGGCTGGATAAGGATCGTGCCCACGACCGCGAGATCATCAAGAAAGTTGAAGAATATCTGAAAGACCACGACCTTTCGGGCCTCTCGATACGAATATTGGATGTCAGGGACGCGATGACCGAGACACTCAAACGTGCCCGCGAAGGCAAGGACACGATCTCGGTCTCGGGCAACGTGCTGCGCGATTATCTGACGGATCTTTTCCCTATCCTCGAGCTCGGCACTTCCGCGAAAATGCTCTCGATCGTTCCGCTTATGAACGGCGGCGGTCTGTTCGAGACCGGTGCCGGCGGCAGTGCACCGAAGCATATTGAGCAGTTCTTGAGTGAAGGATATTTGCGTTGGGACTCGCTCGGGGAATTTCTTGCATTGCAGGCAAGTTTTGAACACTTGGCGCAAACTCAAAACAATAAAAAAGCCCAGGTTTTGGCAGACGCTCTGGACGAAGCGAATGCGAAGTTCCTGGCCAATGACAAGTCTCCGGCACGAAAGGTCGGCGGGCTGGATAATCGCGGCTCTCATTTCTATCTTGCGCTCTATTGGGCCGAGAGCCTTGCGGATCAGACAGCCGATACCGAGATCTCAGCGGCATTTTCCGCGATGGCCGCGGCCTTGAAAGAGAACGAAGACAAGATCAATGAGGAGTTGATCGCGGCACAGCGAACGCCGCAGGATGTCGGCGGGTACTATCATCCGGATACGGCAAAGGCGTATGCGGCAATGCGGCCTTCCGCAACGCTCAACAAGATCATAGATGCGAGTTTGTAATCCACGTTTTTTCAGCAAGCCTGTTTCGCAAGTGCGGCATCATAACGTTCTGTCCCGCAGGAGTTGTTTTGTGAGAATTTTTGTATTTGCAGGCCTTTTGTTCGCACTTTTTGCCGTTTCGGCGAATGCCCAGTTTCCGCAGGCTCAAAGGGCACGCGAAAGGATGGAGCAGGCTTCGCAGTCGCCCGACCGGAACAAAAAGCCCGTCTATAAGCCAAA
>DAORTR010000140.1:0-5908 GCA_035432765.1 Pyrinomonadaceae bacterium | reverse complement strand
TGGTCGTGTTTAAACTAGTCACAATAAAGACGACTGAAGGACGCGCTCGGACGGAGATGAGGGAGGCTCATTTCTGACGGGTGTTTTTTGTTCACGGGGTTGCCTCGGGCGTCGCAAAGCTCGAGACCTCGAGTTCTTTGCCGTCTGTCTCGATCGTGATCATTCCATATTTGCCGGTCGTTAGCACGGCCGCTCCTGACCTTTCCCATGCAGCCAAAACTTCCGGATGCGGATGCCCGAATTGGGAATGCCGTCCGACGGAAATGATCGCCCAAGCAGCGCGAGTCGCCGCAACGAAGTCCGCGGTTGACGAAGTACGGCTGCCGTGATGCGCGACCTTTACGACATCAGCAGACAATTGCGTATAGGACGACAGAAGTTCGCGTTCGGCACCGCGTTCGATATCGCCCGTAAGCAGGAACGTACGATTTCCGTAAACGAGCCGCATTACGAGCGAGTGATCGTTGTCGGACGGTCCGACAGCGTCGCCTCTCGGGTAAAGGATCTCGACGCGCACGCCGCCGATCTCGAACGTTTTGCCGCGACCAAGGATCTCGATCGGGATCCTGCGTTTTTGGAGTACGTCTAAGAGTTCATTCAACTCGGGGTCGTCCAACGGCATTCGTCCAAGGAAAGCTTTCCCGACGGCAAAATTATTCGCGACATCGACGAGTCCTCCGGTGTGATCGATATCGGCGTGAGACGCAACTAGATAGTCGATCCGCGAATATCCGCGTTCCCAAAGCACGGGCGAAACGACGCGTTCGCCGACGCTTGAAGTGTCCGGTTGAAAAACTTCGTCATTTTTTTCGTCCGGGTAACTCAAGTGCCGTCCGCCGCCGTCAATGAGCATCGTTTCACCATTCGGGAAAGTAACGAAGATCGAATCGCCCTGCCCGACATCGATCAGATCGAGCCGAAGTTTGCCCGTCGCGGCCGGTGCCGAAAATGGATGCAAAGCAATGACCGCGGCAAGTAAGATCATAGTTGCCGTAACGAACAGCGTCGTTCTTTCGAGGATCAGATCGCGTCGGATGGCAAAGGCATTCCAAGAAGCAAAAGCGACGGCGACAAGCACGATGACCGACGCATACACAAAATAGATCGTCCGCGCCGCACCGGAATATGCGGGCAGCCGGAAGCTGAAAAATGAAATCTTCGAGACCGCCTCCGGGACGATCAAGTTCGCCGAATTGCAAAGCTCAGCTAGGGCAAAAAGCGGTCGGGCGAGAATCGTGCTGATGCTCGCAAGCAGCAGCCCGATAACGGCGGCAAAGCTTTCGATCGCGAGGAAGAAGCCGACCCAAAGGTTCGAAAATACGGAGCCGATCGAAACCCTGTGAAAATAGATGACGGAGAGCGGAAGGATCGCAAGTTGAACGGCCAGGGATACGAACAGCGCCTCAAAAATGTAGCGTGCAAGCCTTTGAATGCCGCCTTGAATTCGCCCTTTCAGAAGCGGCAGCTTTTCGAGATTCGCCGACCAAACGTCGGATCTCTTATGCCGCTCCCAAACGCTATTGCTCCAGTAGAGGGTTTCGCAAAGCCACCGCAGCCACTTTGGCACATTCGGCGGAAAAGGCTCAATCGCCGACGGCGTCCAACTGCCGATCGCCTTTAATTTTAACAGCAATGGAAGTGCAATAAGTGCGATCGCCGCGACGCTCGCGAGCGTGAGTTGGAAAGATGGGTCGAACAAGCTTTCCGGCTTCCAAGCTAGCAGGATAATTGCCGCAAGGCCGAGCTGATTCGCGATGGTTTTGGTCCGATACATCGCGTAGCCGATGAGGCCGGCGGTGATCATCAGCGACGCTCGGACGACGGGAAGATCGGCTCCGACGGCAAGTGTGTATATCCATAGCGGAATGACCGCAGTCGCATAATGCAGCCAACGTCGCCGCGTAAATGATCTTGCGATCAGAAGTAAGATTCCGGCGATGAACGTGATGTGTAGGCCGGAAATTACGAGCACGTGAAACGTGCCGCCTTCGCGGTAAACATCCGCCGTATGTTTGTCGAGCAAACTGCGGTCGCCAAGCAAACTTGCAGCGAGAACGCCCGCCGTCGAAGGCGAGAAGTTCTTCTCAAAGCCTTCGACGGTTGCTGCGCGCTGCCGATAGACAAAGGCGAGCGGTAGAAAGACGGGTTCTTCGCCAAGACGTTCGATCAAGATCGGGCTTTTTACCCGCGCGGAGGCATCGACGCCGTTCAGATCCATACGCTCGATATTTGATAAAACACCCGGATCCCGATACTCGTCCTCACGACTCAAAATACAACTGAACCGAATAAGCGAACCGTATGCTATCTCATTCATCGACGGCTGTTTTGCGACCACAGAGACGTTCACGACACCCGTCGCGGGCCACTCGATCCCTTTGAAGATGACAGATCGCGTTGCGAGCAAAAACCGCTTTCCATGCCGCGTGAATTCGACGGGCGAACTTACGACGCCGCTGAGTTCGACGATGCTGTATGTGGAAAGCGTTTTTGATTCGATCAGGCGTTTTATGCGGTCGGGAGCGACGCTGCCTTTTGCCGTAGCGAACGAAAATGCGCCGGCGAGGAGAAACGCTGCTGCGATGATGGCAATCGAAAACGGTTTCTCGCGAAATACAAAAGCCGCGACCGCCGAGAGCACGGTCAACGCGAGCCACAGCCATATATTCACCAACGTGGCGAGCGACGCAAACAAAATTCCGCCGCCGAAACAGACCGATAGAACGGCGAGCGGCCATGGCGAAAACTGCTTTTCGATCTTGCGTGCCGCTCTCGTCATTCGGCACACACCAGAGGTCTGAATTCGAGAAAGCGATTCTCGCTCATTCCGCGAATAAGCAAGATCTGCTCCGGCCGTCGGAACCCACCGTTCGTTGAGCGAAATTCAAGGATAAGTTTTGCGGTCGGGCCGCCGACTCCCGGAAGTTCGATGAGTTCCTTCTCTGTCGCGGAATTTAGGTTCAGTTGTTGTGAGTTGCAGCCGCTTTTGGGATCGTCATAGCGGATCCGCGTTGAGCACGATGCAAGCAAAATAGCGCCGATGAGAACGAAAATGGGAGAACGCATTTATTGGGGAATTTGAATTGTTTTTCAGGCTACTGGTCGTTCTCCATTTCCGAGAGATCTTGAACATCTTCGTAGGCCTTTGTGAGCACAGGGCGAGCACGCGTCGAGCCGTCCATCTCGCCGATGTAGCCGTCGATGACCATCGCGTCCAAGATGGCGGCGGCACGTCCGTAACCGATACGAAGTTGACGCTGCAACAGCGAGGTCGAGCCGCGTTTGGCGAGGACGACAGACTTTAAAGCCTCGAAATACAACGGATCCTGACGCCCCGGAGCAGAACTGCCTCCGGCGGCGGATTCTTCCTCGCCTTCAACGATCGCCTTGTCGAATTGTTGTTCGACATTCTGAGCCTTGATGAACTCGACGACCTTTTTGATCTCGGCCTCATTCACAAAAGCGCCGTGAACACGCGTTACGTTCGAATTTCCAGGCGGCAGGAAGAGCATATCGCCCATTCCAAGAAGGCTCTCGGCGCCGTTGCCGTCAATGATCGTGCGGCTGTCCACCTTTGACGAAACGCGGAACGAAATTCGCGAAGGGAAGTTCGCTTTGATGAGGCCCGTGATGACATCGACCGACGGACGCTGCGTGGCGAGAATTAGGTGAATGCCGACGGCACGCGCCATTTGCGCAAGCCGCGTGATCGATTCTTCGACGTCCTTGCCCGAAACCATCATAAGGTCCGCGAGTTCGTCGATGATGATGACGATGTAGGGAAGTATCTTGTGCGGCTCGCCATTCTCGTCCCATTGTTCGATATCGTTGCGACGTTTTGCCTCGACGTTGTAGCCGTCGATATTGCGAACGCCATAGCCTGCGAGGTCTTTGTACCGGCGTTCCATTTCGCCGACCGCCCAGCGAAGAGCGTTCGAGGCGCGTTTCGGGTCGGTAATGATCGGCACGGCAAGATGCGGAATGTCTGCATAAAGCCCGAGTTCGAGACGCTTTGGATCGACCATGATGAACTTCACCTGGTCGGGTCGCGCTCGATAAAGGATCGACATCACGAGCGTATTCACGCCAACGGATTTGCCCGCGCCGGTCGCGCCTGCGATCAGCAAATGCGGCATTTTTGCAAGCTCGGTAACGTAATGCGTGCCGTCGATCGTCTTGCCGAGGGCTAGCGTGAGAAGCGCTTTCGAGTCAGTGAATTCAGGGCCTTCGATGATCTCGCGAAGGTAGATCGTTTCGCGTTTTCGATTCGGAACCTCGATACCGACGTACGCCTTTCCAGGAATACGATCGATGCGGATCGACTCGGCTTTGAGCGCGAGGCAAAGGTCATCGACAAGCCCTGTAACACGCGAATATTTTACGCCCGCGGCAGGTTTGAATTCGTAAGTCGTAACGACCGGGCCGCGCGTGATATTCATCACCTTGCCGCCGACGTTGAATTCCGTCGTCTTGTCAGTCAGGTCTTTTGCAGTCGCAAAAAGCTCGCTGTCATCCTGCTTGATATACGGCGCAGGCGGCGTCAGCAAGTCGGAAGTGGGCAGGCGGTAGTCTGCATAATCGGGCGAAGCCGTCGAGGCGGACTCAGATGCGGCGGCATCGCTTTCTTCGGAGGTCTCGGCCTTCTTTTTGCGTGAACGCTTGGGGGCCGATCCGTCGGCTTCGTCCGGCGATGTGTCGTCCGCGACCTTCGTCGTCGCGTACGGGTCGGCATCGACGGTCGGCACCGAGATGGCGGACGTATCGTCCACTTCAACTTTTTTCGTGTTTTTGGCTATCGAAGGCGGCTGGCCGTCGATGTCCGGGATGACGACCGTCGGCGGGAGGCCCGCATCATCAACTTTCTCGCGGATCTCGCGACGTTTTTCCGCGCGAAGTTTCGCTGCGGAATCGTCCGTTGACCCTTCCGGCATCAAGCGCTCGAACCAGCCGCTGGCGCGCATATAGATCCCGCTGCCCGCGACCTCCATATGCGAAAGGAAGCCGGCGAGCGTGGCGTTCGTGACTAGTATCAGAGAGCATGCCAGAACGGCCGCAAGCAAAATGCCGGCGCCGATATTTCCGATCAAATGCGCGGTCCCTTGTGCTGTCGCTTCGCCGATGATCGCACCGTAACCGCCAAATAAAGCGATCAGACCGGCGAGCGATACCGAAAGGAACACGAACCCTGCGACGCGAAGTCCGCTCGGCCGTAGGCTCGACGCTCTAAAGACGCGCCATGCGATCAGGCCTATCAGGAACGGGAAGAAATACGCGGTCCAGCCAAAAAGATTCAAGAAAACGGCGGCGATATTCGAGCCGATCGGCCCGACCCAATTTCGCGTGCTCGTTGCGGCTCCTGTCGAGAAAAGCGATCTGTCAGCCGGGCTGTTTGTCACAAGGCTCAAAAAGACAAGCAATGCGGCCGCGGCCACGATTATCGCGACGATATCGTTCGTGAGCGAATGCTCCTGCGTTTTGCCTTTTTTCGCGAGCAATGTCGTGCCGTCGGCAAGGCAAAAGTTGATATCGTCGTCTTTATAGACTGTTTTGCAGGCTGGGCAGACTTTCATACAAGATCCGGCACATTCGATGAATTGTGAAAAGGCAAAGGAGCGCTCTAAGAGTCGCCGCATGTGCATTTAAAGAAGTACGCGACAAACATCTACTTAAGTTCTACTTAATAAAGGGTATAACTGTCAATGCTTAAGTTCTCGGCGGCACTTTTTCCAGGGCGACGAAATGCCCCGCCGGAAGGGCCTGTCGTTTGTGCATTTTGTCCGTTTTGTCCGTTTTGTGCATTTTGTGTCGTTTTGTGAAATTTGATACAAAACGTGAAAAACGTGCTTCAAATGCGCGCCCGCGATTCGGTAAGCTTGTTGATGGTTGGTTGATCTTTGAAAATTTAATA
>DAORTR010000139.1:0-5913 GCA_035432765.1 Pyrinomonadaceae bacterium | reverse complement strand
CCGTACTTGCGTCGGTGCCGCCGCTGCTTTCGCTGCCTGAAAAGGTGTGGATCAAGCGGGCCTCGCGTCTGAAGCTCGCGGCCGGTGCGGTCTTTGCGATAGGCATTATTCCTGTGATCGTTCTCGTTCTGCAGGCAACAAGGGTCTTCGAGATCATTACGTCCTAACATTCCCGGCCGGAATGATGATTTGCAAGAGGTGATTATGTATAACGAATTTTTCGGTTTAGAAGACAGTCCATTCACGCTGACGCCAGATCCGCGCTACATCGTGTTCACGCCGAGCTATAACGAAGTGCTCGCGAGCCTTTATTACGGCCTCGAAGAGGCAAAGGGCCTGATCGTGCTCAACGGTGAGGTCGGCACGGGCAAGACGACGGCGTTGCGCTGGATACTGCGTCGATTGGATTCGAGCGTGCTCGCGGCGTATGTCTTCAATCCGCGTCTCTCGATCGACGAGTTCTACCATCACGTTACGCAGATGCTCGGCATCAAGGATTGGACGAACAAGGCAGAGCTTTTGAACGTGATGGGCAACGTCCTCGCCGAGCGGCATCGCCGCGGACTCCGCACGGTGATAATCATCGACGAAGCGCATGAATTGTCCGACTACGTTCTCGAAGAGATCCGCCTCCTGATGAATTTCGAATCAGACAACGCCAAACACCTGCAGATCGTGCTTACCGGACAACCGGAACTCCGCGACCGCCTGAATCAGCCGAATCTGCGGCAGCTCAAGCAGCGTGTCGCCCTGCGTTGCAATATGCACGCTCTTCCGACGATCGAAGAGGTCGAGCGTTATATCAGCGAGCGGCTTATCATCGCCGGCGCCGAAGATCCGCAGATCTTTTCGCCGGAGGCGATCGATATGATCTTCCGCTGCTCGGAGGGGATTCCGAGACAGATCAATAACCTCTGCGACAACGCGATGGTCGCCTCTTATAGCGCAGGCGAACGCATCGTTTCGCGCAATTCGGTGATCGAGGTGGCAAAGAATCTCGATATGCTCCCGGACGAGCGAGTTGCAGGCCCCTCGCACGATGCGAGCACTATTCTAAGGCCTGACGCGCACGAAGAGCTATGGAATTCGGCGCCGATCAACGGCGGCGTTACCTTCAGCCCGTCGTACACATCGGCGAACAACGGCCACGCGGCACAAGCGCACGCGGCGAACGGATCGAATGGAAAAGCGTCCGGCCTACGCTTCGGAGACCTTGATGACGAGATCCATCTCGAACTCGGCGATCTCGATAGGTTCGACTAATTGGAGAAATTGAAAAAATGAGTGTCCTTCAAGCTCTGCAAAGAAAAAATTCAGAAAACCCGACAAGCTTTAAGCCGAAAGTGGTAGCGTTCGACGCTGCCGGAAAGCGGAATCTTCCGCCGGACCTCCTCGGCCACGAGCTCTCTATCGGGTCACCAAGATCGGCGTTCGACGGGCAGCCGAATTCTCCGCTCGGGACGGCACTCCCTGACGTAGAAACGGGCCTAACTGCCGGGGCAAAACCGAATGCCGATACCTTAACGCGTTCGCATCGACGGCCGCTGCCAGATTGTGTCAGCTGGACCGTCGATGCCGAGCGGGTTGAGCCTCGCCTCGTGGCGATCACAAGCCCCAACTCAAGCTACTGCGAGGAATATCGCAGTTTGCGCACACACGTGCTGCACAAGAGTCAGCGACAGAATTTGCAGTCGATCGTCGTCGCGAGCGCGAATCCGAGCGAAGGCAAGAGCGTTACAGCGGTCAATCTCGCTTGGATGCTCGCCCAAACTGACGGCGTGCGAGCGCTCATAATCGACAGCGATCTTCGTATGCCGAGCCTTGCGGATTACCTCGGTATCGAGACGGAGAAAGGGCTCTCGGACATTCTGACCGGCGATGCAAACCTTCAAGACACGGTCGTTCGGCTCGAACCTTCCGGCCTTTATATGCTTGCCGGCGGGACAGCGCGTCCTGACGTTGCGGAACTGATCTCCGGGCCGAAGTTCGCAGAGATCCTTGCCGAAGCTCGCGAGATGTTCGATTACATCATCATCGACGCGCCGCCGCTCGCGATATTTACGGACGCTACCGTCCTGATCAATAAGGCGGATGGCGCGCTGCTCGTAGTTCGAGCAAACCGCACGAAGTATGGGGCGCTTGACCGCATCCTCGAACCCTTGCCGAAGGATCGGATGCTCGGCGTTATTTTGAATCAGTCCGAAGAGGTTCTTGACGAATCGCATTACAACTACGGCTATTACAACTATCGCCGAACGGCGGAAGACGCAGCGTCCTAAATGAGAAATGCCAGCAAGCGGGTCCCAACTTAGAAAACTATGGCTAGTCATCGCAGATACCGTGATAATTTACGCGAGTATCATTTTGGCGATGCACATTCGCCTTGGTATCGACGGCTCCGCAAATGAACTCTCGAACCGCAACGGCTGGCTCAAGATCGGTTTTGCTACCGCGGTCTGCGTCCTCAATCTGTATTTCTACGACCTTTACGACTATGTTGTGATGACGAATCGCCGCGAGCTGCTGCTGCGTTCGGTGCAGGCTCTCGGGGTAGCGTGGGTTTTGCTTGCGATCGTCTTCTATTTCGCGCCGCCGGCAATGATCGGCCGCGGCGTTTCCGTGATATCGGTACCGCTTGTCCTCGTATTCCTTCTGGTTTGGAGGAATTTCATACACATTCTGACCGGCCATCCGGACATCGGCGAGAAGATCCTCGTTGTCGGCACGGGGCCGACCGCGCTCGACACGGCGGAAGCGGTTTGGCAGCGTCGTGACGCAGGATATCGGATCGTCGGCTTTGTTTCAGAGAACGGAGCAAAACCGCGTGAAAAATTGGGACGCTCGGAGGTTCTCGGCAAGGCTTGGGAACTCGAAGAGGTCATCAGGAACGAGCGTGTCGATCGCGTTGTGATCGCCGTACGCGAACGCCGCGGGGCGTTTCCGACCGAGGCACTTTTGAAGATGAGCCTTGCGGGCGACATCTCGATCGAAGAATGTACGTCGTTCTTTGAACGGATCACCGGAAAGGTTCACGTCGATATGCTTCGACCGTCGTGGCTGATCTTCGCCGGACGAAATCGAGAGACGCGTCTAAAGGCCGTGGTTCGCGAGGTCGTCTATCGGACGCTGGCTTTAGCGGGGATAATTATTTCCGCGCCGATCGCCGTCGTTACCGCAATTCTGATCAAGATCGAATCGCGCGGGCCGGTCTTTTACAGGCAAGATCGTGTAGGCAAGAACGGCCGCACGTTCAAGGTGATAAAGTTTCGCTCGATGCGAGAGGACGCAGAGGCCGATGGCAAGCCGGTTTGGGCGACCGACAATGACGATCGGACGACACTGGTCGGCAAATTTATCAGAAAGGTGCGTATCGACGAGATCCCGCAGTTCTGGAACATCCTAAAAGGCGAGATGAACTTCGTTGGGCCGCGTCCCGAACGCCCGCATTTCGTAAAACAGTTGGCAAAGGAGATCTCATATTACGAGCATCGGCACCTTGTCGCACCCGGTTTAACGGGCTGGGCACAGATCAAATATCCGTACGGAGCCTCGGTCGATGATGCGCGGCAAAAGCTGCAGTACGACCTTTATTACATCAAGAATCAGAGCCTGACGCTCGATCTTGTGATCATCTTTGAGACAGTTAAAACTGTACTTTTCGGCCGCGGCGGACGGTAAAAATCTGGATTTTTCCGTCTAATCGACGTTTTAACGAACCGTAAATACTACAAGTGATCGTTATGAAAGCAGTAAAATACGCCTTGATCTCGCTATTCCTTGCCGCGATGTGTTTCGCGACGGCAGTATCAGCCCAAGATACAGGAGTGGAAGCGGTCAAAACGGACGATGCGAAAGCGTCTGAAGCAAAGCCGACGGCTACGCCCGAAAGTGAGAATGCGACGGCAGAGGACGACGTCATCCTTCCGTATTACGACAATTATTTGAAGGAATACAGGCTTGGCCCGTCGGATGTTATCACCGTCGAGGTCTTCGGCCAGTGCCCTGACTACTGCAAAGCGGGCATTACGGTTCCGCCGAACGCACGCATCTCGTATCCGTTGGTTCCCGGCGGGATATTCGTGGCGGGCAGAACGGTCGAGCAGGTCGCGGCCGAGGTTACGAAGAAACTCAACGAATATATCATCGACCCGAAGGTTACGGTAACGCTCGATAAGGCCGTCTCAACGCGTTACAGCGTTATGGGCAAGGTCGCCTCGCCGGGCGTACGAGCGATGGATCGCAAGATCAGCGTTTACGAAGCGATACTCGATGCCGGCGGCGTCGCAAAAGGCGGCGACAAGAAGCGTGCGTACATCGTGAGCTACGCGCCGGACGGACATCTGACAAAGCGCGAAGTTTCGATCTCCGATATGGAGAGCGGCAAGACGGCGATGGTCTTTTTAGCTCCCGGCGACCAGGTCTTTGTGCCGGGTAAGGGATTTGGCATCGACACGATCTTCGACGTACTTGGTAAGGCGAGCGTCGTGAGGTTCTTGTTCGGCAGCCCGTTCTAATTACGAGAGGTTGGGGATCTAAATGAAATTTAGGATCGCGTTAATTCTTACACTTCTTTTCGCCGCGAGCGCGATGGTTCGTGCCGAATGGGTAAAGCTCCCGACGCGAAACTTCGCAAATCTCAAGGACATTTTCTTCCAGAACGCTGAGACCGGCTGGATCACAGGGACGGACGGCACGCTTCTACGCACGGACGATGGCGGAAAGACGTGGCTGCCGGTGCAGAAATTTACGACCGACTCGATCCTTCAGATATATTTTACCGACCCATCGACCGGCTGGATGCTCTGCGAACGCAGCGTTTACAGCCGCGGAAACAATCCGACCTCGTACCTTCGAAAAACAACGGACGGCGGCGTTCATTGGAGCAAGATCGAGTTCGAGGACGCAGACCGCGAACGCGTAACGCGCATACTCTTTGACCGCAGCGGCCTCGGCCTTGCATTCGGCGAAGGCGGAATATTCTATCGCCTGCAGGAAGACGGCAAGACGTGGAAAAAATCACGCGCGGCGATCCATTTCCTACTCCTGGACGGTGCGTACACTACGGGGACGAACGGCGCGATAGTCGGCGCCGGCGGCACGATCGTTTTTACGCAGGATAGCGGCCTTACTTGGGAGCAAGCAACGATCCTTCATGAGACCGAGACACGCATAAATTCAGTGTTCTTTACGAGCGCAAAGCAAGGCTGGGCGGTCGGGACGAACGGCGCGATATTTACCGCGAACGGCGGCGGCAGACTTTGGCGGCTTGTACCGCAGGACGAAACGACATCGACGCTAAATAACGTCTATTTTACGAGTTCCCGCGATGGATACGCGGCCGGCAATGATGGCACGATCCTGCACACGACTGATGCCGGAGTTCATTGGTTCTTAGAGAAGACCCGCATAACGCACAACCTAAACAAGATAGTCTTCAACGGCACTTCCGGGTTTGCGATCGGCTTCGGCGGAACAATACTGGCAAAAGGCCCCGGTTTTAACCTGCCAAAAGAGGGGATACCTGTAATTTCACCAAAGATCGGCGAATGACGCTTGTGAATACTTGACTACGAATTCCGATTTTCGTAAGGTTACAGTTCGCCCATTTTTCGAGTGGGTTTGATCTTTACAACAGGATTTCGGGGCAAGAAGAGCCTCAGAGGTATCTCGGGCACGTACGTCAATTGGTAGACAGCCTCCCTTACAAGGAGGAAGTTAGGGGTTCGAGTCCCTTCGTGCCCACCAGTCCAATTTTGGATTTGGATTGCGGATTTGGATTGAGGGCGAACTGCTTATCAATCAAAAATCCAAAATCAAAAATCTAAAATCAAAATGCGGGGTCGTAGTTCAGTTGGTTAGAACGCCAGCCTGTCACGTTGGAGGTCGCGGGTTCGAGCCCCGTCGGCCCCGCCA
>DAORTR010000138.1:0-5946 GCA_035432765.1 Pyrinomonadaceae bacterium | reverse complement strand
AAGCAGCCACGAATACCGCAGCTAACAAAACTGTGGCAAACGCAATGAATTCAGCTAACGCTGCAATGGCAAACGCTGCTAACGCAATGGCAAACGCTGCGAACCAGATGGCAAATGCTGCTAACCACGCTGCTAACACCGTCGGAAACGCTGCTAACTCGATGGCTAATGCTGCTAAAGAAGTGAAGCCGGCTGCTAACGCACCGGCCGCAAACGCAAAAGACGAGAAGAAATAGTTAACGGATCAGTTCGTTACTTTCTTTGAATAGGCTCGACTGTTCTAGACATTCGAGCCTTTTCTCTGTTGGGCGAGCATTTCGCGCAATTCCTCGGCGGTCGTCGCGGGACGAGAGCACACAAAATTCTCGCAAAGGAACGCTCTCGCTTCGGCGGCGTCCCCGCGGTCTGTAAATAACGGTACCGAGGCCGAATCGGCGATCGGGTCGGCGGATATCGCGACCGTTGTGGTCGGCAAATAGGCGGCGAGTGCCGCCCGCTCAAGCCCGTTGTCTTTTGGTCCGACGGCGGCGAGTTCACCGCCGTTGTGCAGCTGGAACTCAAGGTCTGAGAGAGCGCGCCCGAAGCCTTGCGGATAGCGTGCGATCTGTCTTGCGGCAAGCCGAAGCGTCGCTACGGCAAACCTTTCGTAACGCTCGTCTCCGATCAGCTTCGCGACGCAAAGCAGAACGTCGGCGGCGGCGGAATTTCCCGACGGCGTTGCATTGTCCGTGAAGTCTTTCGAACGGACGACCAACTCTTCGTGATCGTTCGACGTGTAGAAAAATCCGCCCGCATCCTGATCCCAAAAGTGTTCGATCATCTGATCGCACAAAGCCTTCGCGCTGTTGAAATACTCGACCTTTCCCGTCGTCCGATAGAGAGCTAAAAGGCCGTCCGCGACATTCGCATAGTCGTCCAAATAACCGTTCAGCTTTGCCTCGCCGGCTTTCCAAGATCGGTAGAGCCGACCGTCGCCGGTCAGCATTTGATCGAGCAGAAATTTCGCATTCTTCTCGGCGGCCGCGAGATAAGTCTCGTCTCTTAGGACGCCCGCCGCGTCCGCGAAGGCGGCGAGCATAAGACCGTTCCACGACGCGAGCACCTTTTCGTCGCGATGCGGTTTTATACGAGCATCGCGCAGCTCGAATAGCTTCCGCTTGGCGTTCTCAAGCAGCGAGAACATCTCGAACGGCTCGATCTTCAAGGCAGATGCCGCGGAGTCGATCGTGCGCGGGCGATTCAGAATATTCTTTCCCTCGAAATTCCCATCCTTTGAAACGTCGAAGAAGAACTTGAATGCGTGTGCGTCCGCGCCCAACGCCTCGTCGATCTCGCTCTCGCTCCAGACAAAGAATTTTCCTTCTTCGCCTTCGCTGTCCGCATCCTGGCTCGAATAGAAACCGCCGCTCTCGTCGGTCATCTCACGCAGGACATAATCGAGCGTCTCGGTCGCGATCCGGCGATATTCTTCATTGCCCGAAACCTGAAAGGCGTGGAGATAAACCCGTGCAAGCTGGGCGTTGTCATAGAGCATTTTCTCGAAATGCGGCACAAGCCAAACATCGTCCACAGAGTATCGGTGAAAGCCTCCGCCGAGCTGATCGTAAATGCCGCCGAACGCCATCTTGTCGAGCGTGAGCATTGTCATCTCAAGAGCCTTCTTGTCGCGGCCTGCGTGATCGCGGCGGAGAAGGAACTCAAGCGACATCGCTTGCGGGAATTTCGGCGCGCCGCCGAATCCGCCATTCTTGGCGTCGAAACTCCGTTCGAATGATTTGAACGCGTTGTCAAGGACCTCCGGCGAGAGCGAAGCGCCTTCGCTGACGATCGAGAGCCGACGCAGCTCACCGATGATCTCGTTCGCAGAATGTTCGATCTCATCGCGCTTCTCTTTGTAGGCTTCGGCAATGCTCGTTAAGATCTGCCGCCACGACGGCATTCCGTATCGCGGCGAGGACGGGAAGTATGTGCCGCCGAAGAACGGGCGTTTATCGGCGTTATAAAGACATTCATCGGCCAACCGCCGCGTCCTGTCGTCATCTGAACGAAGCTCATATAGATCTGGTCAACATCAGGCCGCTCTTCCATATCGACCTTGATGTTCACGAAGTTCTCGTTCATCAGCTTCGCGGTCTCGGCATCCTCGAAGGATTCGTGCTCCATTACGTGACACCAGTGGCACGCCGAATAGCCAATGCTCACGAGCAATGGCTTGTCCTCAGCCTTCGCCTTCTCGAACGCTTCTTCGCCCCACGGATACCAATCCACGGGGTTATGGGCGTGTTGAAGCAGATAAGGTGAAGTTTCGTTGATGAGCCGGTTCGCAGCGTGTGCAGGTGTTGACATAGCTCTATTCTTTCACGCCGGTGCAGCGTCTCAAAACGATGCGTCTCCCGCTCGCCTGCTTTTCCCTCTTTCGCGGGCTTCTGCTATATTGTTCCTATCTATGACTTCGCGTTCCATTGCCAAGCTTAGGCCCTCTAGGCAACGCGCCAATCTCTTTGGCGGCGATTAATTCTCGAAAACTCGACTTGCAAGACCGTCGCGTCGCGTCGGTGAACCATTGGAGACGTCCGCGCTATACGTGCGGCGCACACGCTTTTTTCAGGAGATCAAGATAATGAAGCCGTCAACCGAATTACAGAAACCACACATTAAGACCGATCTCCCGGGACCAAAGTCCCGGGAGATCATCGACGCCGATGCGCGTTATGTTACGCCGAGCTATCCGCGACCGGATTACAAGCTTGTTGTCGATCACGCCCAAGGTGTTTGGGTTACAGACCCTGACGGAAACCTTTTTCTGGACTGCAACGCCGGAGTCGCCGTTTGCTCGACCGGCCATTGCCATCCGGAGGTCGTTGCGGCGATCACGAAGCAGGTGAATGAGTTCATACATTTCTGCGGAACCGATTATTTCTATCGCCAGATGCCCGAACTCGGCAAGATGCTGGAAGACATCGTCCCGATCGAAGGCCCGACCCGCACGCACTTTGCGAATAGCGGCGCAGAAGCCGTCGAAACCGCCTTGAAGGTTGCGATGTATCACACGAAGCGGCAGAAGTTCGTGTCCTTCTATGGTTCGTTCCACGGCAGAACGCTCGGAGCACTTTCGCTGACGTCGTCAAAACGCGCACAGCGGCTTGGATTTATGCGTCAGCCGCTAGATGTCGTCCACATTCCGTACCCGAACAAATTCCGCCATTTTGCGACGAATATGCCGACGGACGAAGCGACCATCACGCGCGACGTCATTAGCTGGCTCGAAGATCGTGTCTTTCAAACCACGACGCCGCCGGAAGAGGTCGCGGGCATCGTGCTTGAGGTCGTACAGGGCGAAGGCGGTTATATTCCCGCTCCGAAAGCATTTGTAAAAGAGCTTCGACGCATCTGTGACGAGCACGGCATTATGCTCATCGTGGACGAAGTTCAGTCCGGTATGGGCCGCACGGGCAAGATGTTCGCTCTCGATCATTACGACGGCGTGAAGGCCGATATCGTCTGTATGGCAAAGGGACTCGGTTCCGGAATGCCGATCGGCGCCTGCACGGCGCGTGCGGATGTAATGAACTGGCACAAGGGAGCGCATGCTTCGACATTCGGCGGCAATCCGGTCGCTCTCGAAGCCGCGATGGCAACGATCCGACTGCTCAAAGGCGGGCTTGTCGATAACAGCCGCGAAGTCGGCGCGTATCTCGAAGCGGGCCTTAGCAAGCTCAAAGATAAGTACGACTGCATTGGCGACGTGCGCGGGCTCGGAATGATGCTCGGCGTCGAATTCGTTACGGATAAAACGACACTGAAGGCAGACGCGGAACTTCGCGATAAGGTCGAGATGGAATGCTACAATCGCGGGCTTATCATCCTCGGCTGCGGCTCGAACGCGATCCGATTCTCGCCGCCGCTGATCCTTACAAAAGAAAACGTCGATGTCGCTTTGCAGATCTTTGACGAGGCGATCGCAGCATCGGTCTAACTGCTTGACCGTCCAGGTCTTACGCGTCCGGCAGGCATCACGCTTGCCGGGCGTTCTATTTTTCGGCCATCTTTGAAATTTATTAGGCAAAAATCTATCCTAAATACCGTCCTTAAATTGAGGTTTTTGCAGATCCATATCATCCGGAGAAGAGTAACTATGTCCACCTTGACCATGGCCGAAACAAAGGGTGTTTGCCACATCGCCTATGATGGCGCTACGGGCGATCGATTCAGCTTTCCGGACGGAACGATCTGGTCTATTTTGGCTGACGAAGCGACGCGTATGACCGGTTTTAAGGCTGTCCTCACGAAGCCCGAAAATCGTGAACTTTATGTGCTTGCGTTTGCCGGCAGCGACTCTGTTATGGACTTTATTCATGACGGCGTCCAGGCCCTCGGCGGATATTCTCATCAATATACGCAAGCCTTGTCGCTCACGCGCCGGTTTCAGCGGGAGTTCGGGATCCACCATCTTTCGGGTCATTCGCTTGGCGGCGGGCTTGCGGCATATTCGTCCGTTTTGACGCGGATCCCGGCGAGCACGATCAATCCGGCTCCGCTTGTCGGGATGATGACGGTTGGATCGCTTAGAGGAAATTCGCAGATCATCAACTACGTCCCTACGAACGGCGAGATCGTCAGCAGTTCGCCCGGACGCAATCCGGGCAGAGACATCAAAGTGGCCGCGAGTGGGAACTTCTTTACACGCCATATGGTCGGGAATATGATGCCCAGCATTCCGCTACCGATGAAGATCGGCGGCGGCGCCTCGGGAAGTTGGTAGAAATCAAGGAACAACGGGTAAGCATCGCGATTCGCTGATTTGCGCGGAATGGCGTGGACGGATATTCTTCTAAAGAGCTTAATAGCAGAAGAGAAACGGAAGCTATATACGAGCTTAAATTCAATACAATTCTAATATAATGAGCAATTTAACATTTGGGATCATCAAGCCCGACGCAGTTCGGGCAGGGAAGCAAGGCGCGATCGTCCAGCGGATCTTGGACGCAGGGTTCGCGATCCGCGGGATGAAGCTTATACACCAGACGCGTAAACAGGCAGAGGGATTTTATGCGGTCCACGCGGGCAAGGGTTTTTATGACGAACTTTGCGATTTTATGTCGAGCGGGCCGTGCGTTGTGCTTGCGCTCGAGAAAGACGGTGCGGTGAAGGCGTGGCGCGACCTTATGGGTGCGACGAATCCGGCCGAAGCTGCCGAAGGCACGCTTCGCAAGGATTTTGCGACCTCGATCGGCGAGAACGCAGTTCATGGCTCCGATTCTGAAGAAAATGCGCAGATCGAGATCGCGTATTTCTTCAGCAAGCTTGAATTGGTATAGCGGTTCGGAGTATAAGTTACGAAGTTGAGAAGTTGCGGAGTGCGGCGAAGTTCGGCAGCATTGCTTGCGCAAACCCCGTAACATTGAACTTCGATAACTGACTCCAAAATTAAACCTATGAAACGATGCCCGACGTGCGATAACACTTTTGAGGATTCGTTGCGGTTCTGTCAGGCGGACGGTACGCCGCTCGTTGACGATGCTCCGCCGCTTGACCCGTACGCGACGATGGTCGCAAGTTCGGCAGAGATCAAAGCCGCTTCGCAGGCAGATAATGCTCCGGTGCCTATCGCGGAACCGGACAATATGCTTGATCTGCCGGCACCGGATGGCGGCGATATGATGAAGACGATGGTCGCCTCCGCAGACGAGATGCGGGCGATCCTTGAGGAAAAGGACGATCCGGGAATGGAGATACCGGAAATTCCGGATGCACCGTCGGTTCCTGTGCCGGAACCGCCAAAATTCGCCGAACCGGAGATCGCATTACCGCATTTCAGCAACGCGCCGAACTTCAACGAGATCGCTCCGCCGCCGCCTTCTCCATTCGTGGTGCCAAAGCCGGCGTCGAGTTTGTCGAGCTTTGATGACGAGCCTGTCACGAAGGTGCAGCCTTTCCCGGAAACGC
>DAORTR010000137.1:0-5964 GCA_035432765.1 Pyrinomonadaceae bacterium | reverse complement strand
AGTGCAAAAATGCAGAGAAGTATTCTGAGCATAGATATTCCTAATCTAGGTTATTAAGGTTGAAGTATATGTTCCCACGCGGAAAAAGCCAATATTTGCAGTAAGATAATATAGTAAATGAAGGCGTTGCAGTATAAAAACGGAGGACTCCACGTTGCCGACGCGCCCACACCGTCGCGGCCGGACGAAGCTCTCGTGCGCGTCGTTCTATCAGGCATTTGCAACACGGACCTTGAGATCGCGAAAGGGTACGCCGGCTTCGAAGGCACGCTCGGGCACGAGTTCGTAGGCGTCGTCGAGCAATCGCCGGCGGGAAGCGATATCGTCGGACAACGCGTCGTAGGCGAGATAAATGCGGGCTGCGGCAATTGCGCTCTATGCCGTGCGAGGGATCCGCGACATTGTCTCGAACGCACGGTTCTAGGTATTCACGGGCGAGACGGCTCCCACGCTGAATTCCTTTCGCTACCGGTTGGAAACCTATTTGTGATCTCAGACGAAATTTCCGACGAACAGGCCGTCTTTGTCGAACCTCTTGCCGCCGCATATGGGATCTATGAGCAGGTTCCGCTCGCGCATCACACGCGGGTTGCGATCATCGGCGACGGCAAACTAGGACTTCTTACGGCGCTTTCTTACGGTGCGGCGTCGAGCAACGCTCTTCTTGTAGGCAAGCACGAAAGCAAACTCGGTATCGCCCGAGACGTCGGGATCGCGACCTGTTTGCTGAACGAATTGGATGCTTCGATGCAGCGGACATTCGACGTTGTTGTCGAAGCGAGCGGGTCGGAGTCAGGCTTTGCGACCGCGCTCGGCCTTGTCAGGCCGCGCGGCAAGATCGTCCTAAAGAGTACCTTCAGCGGTGAACCTAAATGGGCCGCATCGCGCGTTGTCGTTGACGAGATCACGATCGTCGGGTCGCGATGCGGGCGGTTCGAACCGGCATTGAAACTCCTCGCACGCGGCAAACTCGACCTCTCGCCTCTGGTCGCAGACGAATTCCGCCTTGCCGACGGTGTTTCCGCAATGCGGAAAGCGGCGGAACCCGGCGTCCTAAAGGTCTTCCTACGTCCGTAGATCTCATTTATTTACAACCGATTTGGTAGAATCATAATCAGAATCTTTGATAAGAGGATCTTCTATCTATGCCCCGAATTTTACTGCCTCGGACGGTTCACTATACGGCAATTCTCCTTGCCCTTTTTTCGGTTTCAGCGGTTGCGCAACAGAGTCTCGTTCCGACCTCTTTTGCTGAGATCGCCGAGAAAGCCGAGCCATTCGTCGTAAGCATAGAGGCGAAAGGCCGAGTGGCCGCGATTCCGCCGAACGGGGCAAATAAGGCTCCTGACACTGAAGACGACGTTCTAGACTTCCTGCGGCGACAGGCACCGCAGCGTCCGGTTTACCACGTCGGGAGCGGATTCATCGTCGATCGATCCGGCTATATCGTTACGAATAATCACGTTGTCGCCGAGAGCGCTCGCCTTACCGTAAAACTCGATACGGGCGAGGAATTTACTGCAAGGGTCGTTGGCGTCGATGACGAGACCGACCTTGCGGTTCTTAAGATCGATGTCGGACGCGACCTTCCGGCGGCAAGATTCGGCGATTCGGACAAAATGAAGGTCGGTGATTGGGTGCTCGCGATCGGTTCGCCGTTCGGCCTTGCAAAGAGCGTGAGTGCCGGCATCATTTCGCAAACGCAACGCGACACGCCGGGTTCGTCGGCTTTTCAGCGCTTTATTCAGACCGACGCGGTCATCAATCCGGGAAATTCCGGCGGCCCGCTCGTCAATATGCAGGGCGAGGTCATCGGCGTAAACTCGCAGATCGCAACCCAGACGGGCGAATTTTCGGGCGTCGGTTTCGCTCTGCCGTCGCGGGAGACGGAGCGTGTTTACGAGCAGATCGTTGCCAACGGCAAGGTGCGACGCGGGTATTTGGGAGCGTATCTCGATTCGATAAAGCCTGAATTTGCAAAGGTTTACGGCCTTGGCGAGGTTCGCGGAGCATTTATAACCGATATTCGTGATAGATCGGGGCCGGCTGCTGTTTCCGGACTAAAGACGGGCGATATCGTTCTCGTTTTCAACGGACAGACAATTCAATCCGCCCAAGACCTGATCGACAAAGTTGCAGCGACGACGCCGGACAAGACGGTCGTGATCGAATATCTGCGTGAGGCCGGCGAGAGCCTTGAAAAAAGGACTGCGACGATCAAACTCGGTGAAAGGCCGTCGAGTTCTGTCGGTGCGGGTGACAACGACGGCAAAGTGCTGCCGGTCGATGGCAAGGCTGAACCTGAAAAACCGTTCGGGTTAACGCTAAGCACTATTGCATCCGCGGGCGAGAAATATAAGGTCTTCGAGGGCAATCCCGGCCTTGTGGTTACCGAGATCGACCCGAACAGCTACATTGCGGATGTGCGGGGAGCCCTCGGCGTCCAGGCTCTCACTAGCGGCGACCTGATCCAAAGGATAAACCGACTTCCCGTCGGAGATGCCGCAGCATTTGCGGCAATTGTCTCAAAACTCAAGGCCGGCGATCCCGTCGTGCTGCAGATCCTTGTCTATAATCCGACGCTCAAGCGTATGCAGACCGGCTTGGTGCAGTTCACTGTAAAGTGATCTCTCGCGCAATCGAATTGTCTCGATCAAGGCCGATGCGAGTGCGAAAGCTCGCATCGGCCTTTTAACTTTTTTGGGCAAAGACTTAAACTACTTGTTTATGGCTACAGCAAAAATGGCAAAGACAAAACGATCGATCAAACCGTCGGTCAAGAAGTATTCGAATTACATCGGCGGCGAATGGGTAAAGTCGTCTTCAGGACAGTATTTCGACAACGTAAACCCTGCGGACACAACAGATATCGTCGGACGATTTCCGGATTCGACGGAAGAGGACGTCGATCGTGCGGTCGATGCTGCAAAGGAAGCGGCAACGCGATGGCGCCGAACGCCCGCACCGAGACGCGCAGAACTTTTGTTCACGCTTGGCGAGATCTTACGGGCGAAGAAGGATCAGTTCTCGAGCGAAATGACCCGCGAAATGGGCAAGGTCTTGAAGGAAACGGGCGGCGACGTACAGGAAGCGATCGACTGCACATATTACACCGCGGGCGAAGGCCGAAGGCTCCATGGTTTCACGACGCCCGCAGAGATGCCGAACAAATTTGCGATGTGCGTTCGCCAACCCGTCGGACTTTGCGGTTTGATCACGCCATTCAATTTTCCGATGGCCATTCCCTCGTGGAAACTCATCCCGGCGCTCGTCTGCGGCAACACGGTCGTTTTAAAATCGGGTGAGGACGTGCCGCTTTCGTCGCTCAATCTTGTAAGAGCCTGCGAAGAGGCCGGCATCCCGAAGGGCGTTGTCAATCTTGTTAACGGCGCACGAGAAGCCGGTGCGGCGCTTGTCGCGAATGACGATGTTCGGCTCATTTCGTTCACGGGTTCAACGACTACGGGCAAGAAGATCGCCGAGGCGTGTGCCCGCGACAACAAGATCGTTTCGCTCGAAATGGGCGGCAAGAACGCCATCATCGTGATGGATGACGCCGACATCGACAATGCCGTCGAAGGTTCGCTCTGGGGCGCATTCGGTACGAGCGGCCAACGCTGCACGGCGTCGTCGCGACTTGTTGTTCACAAAAAAGTTTATAAGAAATTCTGCGCGAAACTCGTAGAGCGTGCCAAACAACTCCGCGTCGGCAACGGCCTAGACCCGAAAACCGAGGTCGGCCCGGTCATCAACGAAAGGCAAATGGAGAAGATCCTCGGCTACATCGAGACGGGTAAGACCGAGGATAAGGCGACGCTCGCTTGCGGCGGGTCGCGTTTGACGAAAGGACAGTTCGCTAACGGCTATTTCATCGAACCGACCGTCTTTACGGATGTAAAGCCGAAAATGCGTATCGCACAAGAAGAGATCTTCGGGCCGGTAACGTGCGTCATTCCCTTCTCGACGCTTGAGGAAGCGATCAACATCGTTAACGGCGTTGCTTACGGCCTTTCTTCGGCGATCTATACGCAGGACGTTAATCAGGCGTTCTACGCGATGCAGGAGCTTTACACTGGAATCTGTTACGTGAACTCAGCTACGATCGGCGCCGAGGTGCATCTTCCTTTTGGCGGCACGAAAGGAACCGGCAACGGCCACCGCGAAGCCGGAACGCAGGTGCTCGATATCTTCAGCGAGTGGAAATCCCTCTACATCGACTACTCCGGCAAACTGCAAAAAGCGCAGATCGACGAGGTCGAGATCTAGTTCGCCTTGACCGAATTTCGGCTCAATGGCATCGTGTCCTGAGATCGTTAGAATGGCGGGAAGTGGAGACATTTCCCGCCAATGTTTATGTTGCGGGCGGCAAGGTCTGATTCAAGTTGGGAAGGTCAGCCTAAGCCGATCTGTCTCTCTTCGAATCGCTTTATCCTTGCTCCAAAGGCGGGCAAAGCTCAAACGTGCAGATGCGATCAAGTGTACGTCAACGGCGCCAAGTCCTCTACCGAAAAGATCCTCGTCATCGAGCAGTCGAAGAACTTCGTTATGCTCGGCAACGACGGCGGCAGGTAAGGCGGCGATAAGCTCCAGAAACTCATTTCTATTCGGCAGATTACCGCACGCCAACTCCTCGATAACCAATGGATGGACGCAGACCGCGCCGTCCGCAAGAAGCTCGGCCAAGAGGCTTTCGCCCTTCCGAAGGTGATCGACCCAAACTGATGTGTCAACAAGTATCATTTTCGTCTTCGGCCTGCTTTGAATTCAGGTGCCGTGCCTCCGAGCGCGATCAGGCGTTCGCGCGCCTTTTTTTCAATTAGGGCTTGCAGCGCGGCGTGGATGAGGGCGGTTTTTTCCTTGATTCCGGCAAGAGCGGCGGCTCGATCGAGCAATTCATCCTTGATGATGATGGTCGTTCTCATACATATAGATATGTACGATACGTATGCACCTGTCAAGCGCAATTTCTTGTGGTTTTTTTGAATGAGCGGTCAACGTATAACGACCATTACAAGAATCGCTCCGATCGCTAGCACGCCGAACAAGCCCCACATTATCCAAAGCATCACGCGATTCCTGCGGCCGGTTGCGAGCATCCAAATGCCTGAGATCAGCGAATTCAGCCCGAATGCGATCAGCACCGCGAAAAGGCCATAGACGACATAGAGAGCGGGTAGAGCTTCATTGACCCGACGGACGGACTCGGGGGTTTGGTTCGCCGAACCAAATAGCAGGACGGCGATGAAGACGGCTATGCCGCCGATCAATGCGGTCAGGAACAAGCCGACAACGACGAGAATCGTTCCGCGCGTGCGAACGCTGGACGCCGGCAGAAAGTGATTCTTGCTGCATCGTGGGCACGTGATGTTCAAGCCCTCGCCCTCAAAATTACATTTGAAACATTGCCTCGGTTCAGGCTGTGCCTCGGCGGGAAGCGTTGCGGCGTTCTTGCGGTTTTGCATTGGCATTTTCTAGATAGGTTCCTTGCGGATGTATTTTGCCACAGCCGGAAGCCTTCCGCTCGTCCTGAGTCGTAACTTCAACGAAAACCACCCGCTGGATGAATCGGTTTGTGCATTTTGTCCGTTTTGTGCGTTTTGTGAATTTTGTGTCGTTTTGTGCAATTTGATACAAAACGTGAAAAACGTGCTTCAAATGCGCGCCCGCGATTCGGTAAGCTTGTTGATGGTTGGTTGATCTTTGAAAATTTAATAGAGAGTTCTCCTGCCTCCTGCCTCCTGTCTCTCGGGGAAGCGTGCCTTGCACGCGACAGAGGCGTTTGTCGGCGGTGAGCCGCCTCCGAGGTGGAGACCTGGCACGTGATCCACGGCCTAAAGGCGCGTGGCAATTCAAAGCATGCGGACGAGGGCGTCTGCCGTTCGACGGAAAATGAAACCGCAAGGAAGGTTGCCACTAATGCACGAATAGAGAGACGGTCAAAATATCCCTAGCACCCATTTCTCA
>DAORTR010000136.1:0-6041 GCA_035432765.1 Pyrinomonadaceae bacterium | reverse complement strand
ACGAAGGCCTGACCTTCGACGACGTTCTCCTCGTTCCCGCGTATTCCGAGATACTCCCTTCGGATGCCGACACACGCACTAAATTTTCGCGAAATATCGACCTGAATATTCCGCTTTGCTCGTCCGCGATGGACACCGTTACGGAAGCTTCGCTCGCGATCGCCCTCGCACAGCAGGGCGGTATCGGAGTCATCCACAAGAACCTTTCGATCGAGGAGCAAGCCGAAGAGGTCGATAAGGTAAAACGCAGCGAGTCGGGGATGATCGTCGATCCTGTAACGATCAATAAGGACGCGCTCGTCTCTGACGCACTCGTCATAATGGGCAGATTCAAGATCAGCGGCGTTCCCGTCACCGACGAGGACGGCCTGCTCGTCGGCATTATCACGAATCGCGACCTGCGTTTCGAAGGGCGTTTTGACATACCGGTTTCCGAAGTGATGACGCCGCAACCGCTCGTTACCGTGCCTGTCGGGACGACGTTGGATGATGCGAAGGTAACGCTACAAAAGCACCGCATCGAGAAGCTCCTCGTTGTCGATGACGACGGACACTTAAAGGGACTGATCACGGTCAAAGACATTCAGAAAGCGATAAATTTCCCGCATGCGGCAAAAGACACGCTCGGAAGGCTTCGTTGCGGGGCCGCTATCGGCGCGACAGGAGATTATATGGAGCGTGCCGAAGCCTTGGTCAACGCACGGGCCGATGCGATCGTAATCGATACCGCTCACGGGCATAGCTCACGGGTTTTTGAAGCCGTTAAGGCCGTTAAAACACGTTTCCCGGAGGTCGAGGTCGTTGCCGGCAACGTTGCGACCGCAGATGCCACCACGGGTCTTATACGAGCCGGAGCGGACGCCGTAAAGGTTGGTATCGGACCCGGATCGATCTGCACGACGCGCGTCGTAACCGGCGCGGGCGTTCCGCAGATCACAGCGATCAACGAATGTGTCAAAGCCGCAAAAAATACCGGCGTGCCGATCATTGCCGACGGCGGCGTTAAATTCTCCGGCGATGTCGCAAAGGCGATCACGGCCGGTGCGGATTCCGTAATGATCGGTTCGCTCTTTGCCGGAACCGAGGAAGCTCCCGGCGAGATCATTCTTTTCCAGGGACGTAACTTCAAGACATATCGTGGAATGGGTTCTATCGGCGCAATGAAGAAAGGTTCGAGCGATCGATACGCTCAGGAAGCGACGGCCTCCGACTCAAAATACATACCCGAAGGCATTGAAGGGCGCGTTCCCTACAAAGGCACGATCGCGGACATGGTCACGCAGCTCGTTGGCGGCCTGCGTTCCGGAATGGGCTACACCGGATGCCGCACGATCGCCGAACTGCAAACGAACGCTAAGTTCGTGCGCATAACCTCCGCCGGCCTTCGCGAATCGCACGTCCACGACGTAATCATCACAAAAGAAGCTCCGAATTATCGTATCGAAAGTTAGGCTCTAATAGTTTTCTTCTTAGCCGGATTGAGATGCCCGTCACTGCTCTAATATTGCCGTTGCCTTTAATATTGCCGTTGCCTTTAATATTTTCGTTGCCTTTAATATTGCCGTTGCCTTTAGGCAACGGACAAAGGCATCAAAATGATTTCGGGCTTTAGCCTAAATAAAAACTATGTCATTTGTTCGAATTTGGGCGCACGCTGTGTTTTCAACTCAAGAGCGGCAATCCTTGTTTACGAAAGAGATACGGACACGCCTTTTTCGGCACATCCGTGAAAATTGTGTTAAAAGGACATTTATCTTGATACGATCGGCGGATGGTCTGAACACATTCATATACTGATCTCGCTCGGACGTTCGCAGGATATTGCAAAGATCATGATGCTGATAAAAGGCGAATCCGCTCATTGGCTGAATGAGCAGAGACTCTTTCGCGGCAAATTTCATTGGCAGGACGATTACTATGCCATTTCTGTGTCGGAATCACAGGTAGAGCAGGTCAGGGATTATATCGCGCGACAGGAAGAACACCATAAAGCAACCACTTTTGAAAAGGAAATGCTTGTTTGGAAAAAGATATTTGGCTAAAGTCAAATGATCGTCTGCTTCGCTCCACACTACGTCAGTTGCTCAAGCAACTCTTCCCACTCTTCATAAAACCCCTTTACACGAGATTCTGTCGAGCTAAGTTCCTCGGAAAGCTCTCGAAGTTTTTCCTGATCTGCGAGTACGGCTGCCTCGCTTAATCCGGCTTGCAGCTTTGCGACATCTTTTTCGGCCTTCGGGATCAGGGCGGACTCAAGCTCGGTAATGCGCTTCTCGATCCTCCGTATCTGATTCTTTGACAGCGGTTCGGCGTTTATCTTTTCGTCTGTAGTTTTACCGTCTAAGGATCCGGTCGCTCTCTCTGTCGCTCCCGTTTCTGACTCGCGTCTCTTGGCTCCTGTCTCCGGCCTGTCCGCCTTCCAATCGTGAAACTCCGAGTAATTCCCCGCGTAGTCTAGGACGCTGCCATCCGCCTCGAACGAGAGCATTTGGGTCGCGATGCGGTCGAGAAAATATCGGTCGTGGCTGACGGTGATGATCGTTCCGGGAAATTCATCCAGCGCGGCTTCGAGTGCTTCGCGCGCGGGAATGTCCAAGTGGTTTGTCGGTTCGTCGAGAATGAGGACATTCTTCTGCGAATAGATCAGTTTTGCGAGAGCGAGCCGGCCCTTTTCGCCGCCCGAAAGATCGCGGACGCGTTTCTCGATGTCTTCGCCAAAGAACAAAAAACGAGCGAGGAACGACCGCAGTTCGACATTCTCGGCAGTCGGCGCGACGCGCCGCATCTCGGAGATAATATCGTTGCCTTCGTGCAGGTCATCGAGATTCTGCGAGTAATAGCCGATGTTCGTTTTCGTCCCCCAAGTGAGGCTGCCGCCGAGTTCGCGAATTTCGCCGATCAGTGTCTTGAGCAGCGTTGTCTTGCCCGTGCCGTTGCCGCCGAGGATGCCCAAGGCGCCGCCGCGATGCACGGAAATATTAAGGCCGGAAGCCAGCACCTTCTTGCCGTAACCGATCGAAAGGTCCTCGGTCGTAAGCACGTTGTTGCCCGCACGCTCAACATTCCTCAGCTTAAAATTTCCGCCGCTTTTTTCTGACTTCACGGCCTCGATACGGTCAAGACGTTCGAGCATATTGCGTCGTGATTTTGCCTGCTTCGTCTTTTGGCCTTCAAGATTTCGCCGAATGAAGTCCTCGGTCTTAGCGATCATCGACCTTTGATTCTCGTACTCACGCTGCTGCTGCTCGCGTCGGAGTTCCCGCTCGATGAGGAACTTCGAATAATTGCCCTTATACGAAACCGCGCGTCCGTTCTCAAGCTCGATGATGCGATTCGTCGTACGATCGAGAAAGTATCGGTCATGGCTGATGATCACATACGCGATCGCGTAATTCGTCAGGTATTCTTCGAGCCATTCCACGGCATCGACATCGAGGTGATTCGTCGGTTCGTCGAGCAGCAGAACGTCTGAGTTCGACAACAAAAGCCTCGCCATCCCGAGCCGATTCTTTTGCCCGCCGGAGAGCGTCTTAGTTTTGAGATCCCATTGATCGCTCGAAAATCCCACGCCTTGCAAGATCGCTTCGGCACGAGCGGCATATGTGAAACCGTCCGCCTGCTCGAACGCCGTCTGCAGCTCCGCATAACGCTCAAGCACCGGATCGGAATGATCCGTCTCCATCTGCTTCTCAACGAGACGCATCTCGTTTTCGATATCGTGAATGTGTTCAAACGCCGAGAGAGCCGCCGTATGAACGGTTTCATTTCCGGCGAAATCGACATGCTGTTCAAGAAGCCCGAGCTTTAACCCGCGCATCTTCACGATCTCGCCCGTGTCGGGCGCTTCGCGGCCCGTGAGGAGATTAAAAAGCGTCGTCTTGCCCGCTCCGTTCCTGCCGACAAGCCCGATCTTCTCGCCCGGGTTCACCTGAAACGCAACATCGCGAAGGATCGCGTTGCCGCCGAACGATTTTGAGATATTTGAGAGACGAAAAAGCACCTGGGTTTCAACAAGCGAAAGGTAGAAGAAAACCGTCGCGGTTCGCCTCTACCTTTCGGATCACAAAGAACAGCATCGCGTTTCGGGCCGCATCGCGGGCCGTGTCGCCAAGCTGACTATTTCTTAGCCGGAGCCTTCGCGGCATTGGCCGCCGGTTTAGCCGCATTCGCCGCAGGTTTCGCATCTCCGTTCGGAGCGGCGTTCGCCTTGTCGGCATTCACGTTCGCATTGGCAGGAGCCGCCTCAGTGTTCGCATTCGTATTGGCATTGGCTGCCGCCGGCGTCGCGATACCTGCCGGGCGGGCACCGCTCAGCTCATTCGGGTTCGCAACTATCTTGCGTGCAAGCAAATTATCGATCTTCGCCTCGTTCATCGCGATAGTCTGATAAGCGGCCTGCAATAGCTGTTTGCGGGCACTGATCAGAGCCTCGGTAACCTGCTGACGAACTCCGGGGCTTTCGAGCGTGAGAGCCTCATCCTTATCGCTGCGTTCCTGCAGTTTAAGAATGAAGAATTTGCCCTGAGCCTTCGTGATGAGAAGCTTGCCGATCTCGGTTTTCGGGTTCATCAAAGCCTCGACGATATCGCCGGGAAACGTCTGGCGCAGGTCGTCTTCGGACGCATATCCAAGGTCGCCGCCCTGGAATCTGCTCTGATCCTCGCTCTTCTCGCGTGCAACGCTCGCAAAATCAGCGCCGGTCTGAAGCTGCTTTACGATCTCGTCGCCGCGCGCCATCGCCGAAGCGTTATCGGTGGTAACATCGCCCTCGCCGTTGTTCGCCGGATCGATGACGATCGCCGCGAGTTTGACGCCTTTCTTCTTAACGAAAGCTTCTTTGTTGCCGTCGTAGAACTTTTCGATCTCGGTATCTTTCGGCGGTTCGATCTTGCCTGTGATCTTGTCAAAAAGCTTCTGCACAGCGATCGTCTTCTTGAGCTGGAGACGAACCGTCGCATCGTCCATACCGGCAGCCTTCATTTCCTTGTCGAGCTGATCGGCTGACTTTCCGCTCTGCGTCTTCTGTTTGTTCAGTTCGGCGGTAACTTCTTCGTCCGTCGGAACAACGCCTTCTTTCTCGGCCTTCTGGAAGAGAACTTCCTGTTCGATCAGGCCCGTGAGCACCTGAAGCCTTGAGTTGGCAAGTTCAAGCGGCGACATACGGGCGTCCTGCCCTTGTGCCTGCATCTTGAATACGCGTTCAACTTCTTCGTACTTGATGGCCTTGCCGTTGACGGTCGCTGCCGTTTCATTCGGGTCCATGCCGCCGGTCGCACTGTTGCTGCTGCCTGTGCCGCCGCCGCACGCCGTAAAAACGACAGACGCGATCGCGAACAATGCCGCGATCAAAAAGATCCTTCCAAATTTTTCCACTCTCGGATTCGCTCCTTTCAACCTTTCGGTTTTTAACATAACTTGACTCTTAGGGTCCATTTCTGGTATAAAATCTGTTTTCGAGTTTTTAACGAAACTCTGCAATACTTCCTCGTAAATTTACGGAGGCTTTAAACTTATGGCTCAACGCTGCGATGTATGCGGAAAAGGTCCGCAATTTGGTAACAACGTTTCACACGCGAACAATAAAACTCGCCGTCGTTTCAATCCGAACCTTCAACCGGTTCGCGTTCAACTGCCTGCCGGCGGCACCGGTCGTATAAAAGCATGCACTCGCTGCATCAAGGCCGGAAAGGTCGTCAAGGCTGCGTAATTCATATTTGAGTAACCGGCCACTGTTTTGGTTGCCAAACGCCCTCATTAAAAATGGGGGCGTTTGCTTTGTTTCTTATTCGACAACAGCGATGCAGTCGATCTCGACGCGTGCATCGCGAGGTAATCTGGCTGCCTGAACGGTCGCACGAGCCGGTTTATTCGTATCAAAGTAGCGTCCGTAAACTTCATTCATCGCCGCGAAATCATTCATATCCGCGAGAAAAACCGATGTCTTTACGACCGATTCAAAGCTCGCTCCAGCCGCGGCAAGGACCTCGCCGAGGTTCTTAAAGACCTGTTCGGTCTGCTCGACGATGTCATCCGAAACAAAA
>DAORTR010000135.1:0-6182 GCA_035432765.1 Pyrinomonadaceae bacterium | reverse complement strand
CCTTCGTTTCCACAATTGCTTGGAGGAAAAATGATCAAATTAGATATCGTCAACCTCGTTGCCAACAGGACGGGAGTGCCGAAGCAAAAGGCCGAGCAGGTTGTTGACTCGCTTTTTGAAGCGATGAAAGAGGCTTTAGCAAAAGGCAAGAGGATCGAACTGCGCGGATTTGGTGTCTTTGTCGTAAAGGCGCGCAAACGCGGCGTAGGCCGCAATCCGCGAACCGGCACTGAGGTGCCGATCCCCGCGGGTAAGACCATTCGATTTAAGCCCGGCAAAGAGCTTTCGGCAAGATCTGTTTAAGGTAGGCCCCATTCGTTCTCAGACCAGGAACGCCGCAAACTTCCGCGAGTCAAATGCAGTATAACGCGGAGATTGCGGTCTTTTCTGTTTTTGTTAACCATAGTACGTGCAAGAAGCCGAGCCGGTAAATTACGAATTCTTTTATGGCGAAGATCTGCCGCGGCCGTCAGTTCTGGTATGCGCTCGGCATATACTGCTGCTCGCCGTTACATTCTGTACAGCGACGATCGCGGGCACGCTCTATCCATTCGGGCCGATAAACGATTTTGTCGTCGGCAGCGACCCGCAGACGGCCGATGAGGTCGTCGCTTTCATTCTGCAGCTGCCGGAACGCTATCTCTCGATCATCGGACACTCGATCGACCTTCTTTTCACGAATTCGTATGTCCTGACCTACGGCCTCGAATTCTCGCTCTCGCTGCTCCTGATACTTGTCTCGCACGAAATGGGGCATTACATCGCCTGCCGCATCTACAAGGTCGATTCGACGCTGCCGTTCTTTATCCCGACGCCGCCGATGATCGGACCGGCTGGCACTTTCGGCGCATTCATTCGGATCAAGACACCGATGCCTTCAAAACATTCGGTCTTTGATATCGGAGTTGCAGGGCCGATCGCCGGATTTATCGCGATGCTTCCGATCGCAGTGATCGGGATCGCCCAAATGGAGATGGTCAGCCCGACGCTTATTCCCGAGAGCGGCCAACTCGCCTTTTCGCATCCGATAATTTTGCAGGGCATTGCCTCGCTATTTGGCAAAAACCTGAGCTTTGGTGTCGGCAATGCATTCTATTACGCCGCGTGGATCGGCGCTCTCGTAACGGCCATAAATCTTATACCGTCGGGCCAACTCGACGGCGGACACGCCATTTATGCCGCATTAGGCGAACGTGCACACTACTGGACGGGCAGGATCGCATTCGTGGTAATGGCGATCCTGTCTGTGCTCGGCGCATATTTTTACAGCAGCCCGAGCGGCTTCCTGATCACGATAATTTTGGGAATAATGCTGAAGGTCGGGCACCCGCAGCCTTACGACCAAACACCGCTCGATGCAAAAAGAAAAGCAGTGGCATTTCTGACACTGCTCATCTTCATTCTTACCTTCTTGCCGTTCCCTGTGAAACTGATATAAAAAGTTACGACGCGATGTTCGGCAAGAGGCCTTTGATCTCGCTTACGACGCGTTCGGCTTCGTCATTTCCTTCGAGTGCGATCATAAAGAAGTCATAGCTTGTCTTAAAGCAAACAACGCCGTTCCCAAAGAACCAGATGCCCTCGAGCATCGGATTGCCGCCCAAAATTGTGCCGATCGGAAAACCGGTAACCTCGGTCGGATTGAAGACCTTCGTCATCATCACCGCACCAGAAGCGAATGCGAACGCGCCGAGCATAGGTGCTCCGACGCGTTTTGCGATGTCGCGTTCGAACTCGATCCTTTCGCGTTCAGCGTCATTCAAGCGGCCTTTCTCTATCAATGTTTCACGGCGTTTCAGATAGCCGTCAAAGCTTTCTGCAAGCTTCTTGACCGACCACGCCGGAATGGCGGAATTCATCAGCCAATGCGAGTTGATGCCGGTAAAGACGATACCTAGACCCGCTCCGACCATCATTGAGGCGCCAGTGACCGCGGCCTTCGCCGGATCTTCTTTCGCCGAAGCCGCAGCGTTCTTCAGCGCGCTCAAGATCGTGTTCGTCGTCGATGTAAGCGACGCGCCGAATCCAACCACCTTCGTCACGCGTTTTGCGTTCGTGCCGATCGAGGATGCCGTATCGCCCAAGGTATCGCTCGCTTTCCCTGCGATATCGGCAACGGCCTCGCCCGCCTTTGTGCCGGCCTCGACCGCAGCATCCCGAAGAGGTTCGCTGACATTCCACGCCGTCTTTGCCGCATCGCCTGCCGTATTCGCAACGTCTTCGACGATCGTTACTGCCTTTCGCCCGATATCGGTCTTCTCTGCCTGCGTCTTTACCGCGGACGCACCTTTCTGGGCCGTATCAGCCACCACGCGTGCACCGCTCTCGATCTTTTCCTTTAGGCCGAGCTTCTCATCGATCCCGTCCAAGGTCTCTGCCGCCTTTTTCTGCCAACGCCCGAATATCTCTTTGCCTTCGCTCATATAGCTAGTTTTACCACAATTCTCCCTGTCTCGAATACGTTTTTGCCGCATCGAATGTTCGCGCCTCGAGATGTTAGAATCTATTCGAAGAAGTTATGCCAAAGATAGAATGTCCGCAATGCGGTAAGGAAACTGAGTTCACAGGGAACGAATACCGCCCGTTCTGTTCGGAACGGTGTAAGCTCCTCGATCTCGGGGCTTGGGCCGATGGGGATTATGCGGTTCCCGCGGATATCACGAGCCTCTCATCGGACGATCTTGCGCAGATCGAGGCGGCATTGGAAAAGAAGGACGAATGACCTCGAGCCCAGCCATCTTCTGGTCTGAATTCGGCGGTCTTGCCATCGCCGCTGCATTCTTCTGTGTACTCTGCCTCGTTGCGTATATAGCTTTCAGGCTGCTGAAACGCTCGGCAAAGATGGCGGTCCGCCTGATCGTCGTGCTCGTGATCCTCGCGGTCGCGGCGTCCGGCAGCCTCGCACTCTATTCTTTCCTAAAGGCGCCTGCAAAACCTGCGACAAAAGGCCGTCCAACACGCGAACGCTGACAAAAATGGACGGTCCGCACGCGCGTACCGTCCAAAAATTGGAGACAAAACAATAGACCAAATGCGGCTATCTGCGGCCGCTGCGAAGCAGCAATCCAAGAACGACACCGATCGCCGCCGAGATCAGGATCGTCTGGCCCGGCTTTTGCCGAGCAAATTCCTTCGCATCCTCGATCAATTCCTTCGGATCCTTTGCCGACAATTCTTTGAATTTATCGCCGACCTGCGCGACATTCTCCTTCGCGTAATCGTACGCTTTGCCGGCCGCGTCCTGCATTTTCTTTCCGTATTCCTGTGCCTGCATCCTTATCTCTCCTAAAAACTCGTCGCTCTGATGCCCTGTGTATCCCGTATCCGAATCAAGCGGCACAAGGCTCTGTTCGAGTTCCTTTTCCGCTTTCTTAACCTCGTTCTCAAATTCCGACATCGAAAAAATCCTCCTCACAAAAAGATCGAACCAAATTTTCGCCTCGGTCGTAAAACCTTATCCGAACCGTCGGGCATCAGATTCGAAACGGCCTCTATGCGTTGTAACGAAATTAGGCGGAAGTTTGTTCCCTGATACTTTGGCGGTAAGACGATGATTTAAGGTTGACAACAACTTTCGGAAAATGCAAACTTGTTCGGTAAGTAAGCACTTACTTATGCGAGGATACATTGATCGAAAGTTTTTTTAATTGCGACCCAAGTGCCCGAATGTCGGGCGACGAACGCCGCGTTGTGATACTTCAGGCGGCGGTAGAACTCTTTTCCCAGCACGGGTTTAAGGGTGCTACGACAAAAGAGATCGCAAAGGCTTCGGGCGTTTCCGAAGCAATGCTTTTCCGCCATTTTGAGAATAAGGACGCCCTGTACGCGGCCATCATCGAAACGAAAGGATGCCGCGAAGGCGCAACGAAATTCGCCTGGGACAACGACGAAGCCCTTGTAAATGCGATAGCGAAAAAGGATGATGCCGCGGTCTTTTATAGGTTGGGATTCACGATCCTCGAAAAGCAGCAGTCGAACGTGCCGTTCATGCGGCTTCTGCTTTACGCGGCATTGGAGGAGCACGATCTCGCCGAGCGGTTCTTTCACGAGTTCGTCGAGCGTGTTTACGAATTTATCGGCGGTTATATTGCGATGCGGCAAAAGGACGGAGCATTTAGGAAGTTGAAGCCGCGGTTGGCGGTTCGGGCGTTCCTCGGAATGTTGCTCCATCACTCGCTGAACAATATCTTGTGGGACAAGAGGGGCTATTTGCTCAAGATCTCGAACGACGAGGCGGCAAAAGGCTTTGCCGGTATTCTACTAAACGGATTGAACGCCAAAGAGGCGTAAATTTACCAAATGTTTCTTAAAACTAGGCGTTTTGTGCCTGCATTACTACTATGCGGAACCGTATCGGTGATGTTTTTTGCCGCTGCGTGCGGACGTTCGTCGGCAAATGCGAACGCAAATGCGAACACGCAAGTACAGGCGGTTGATGTTACGACCGCGCAGGCGGTCATTCACCAAATTCCTTCTTATTTCGAAGCAACAGGCAGTCTCGCAAGCGATGAATCGACCGATGTCGCACCAACGATCGCCGGCAAGGTGATCGAAGTGAACTTCGATGTCGGGTCATACGTCGCAAAGGGAAGCGTTCTCGTCCGCCTCGACCCCCGCGATGCACGGCTGCGTCTCGAACAGGCTCAGGCTGGTGCCGAACAAGCTCGTAAAGGCGTCGATTCGGCCGCGGCCGCAGTACGTCAGGCACAGGCGAAACTCGGCGTTCCGGTCGGTTCGCATTTCTCGGTCGATGAATTTCCGCAGGTGCGCTCGCTTAAGGCAAATCTTCTCCTCGCTGAGAAAGAGTTGACTCGTGCCGAAAATCTTTTTAAGACCGGCGACATTTCACGCTCGATACTCGACCAGCGGCGTGCGACGCGCGATTCGCTCGCCGGGCAGCTTGCCGACGCCCGTGCGAACGCTCAGGTCGCCGAGAAAGCCATCTCTTCAGCCCAAGCTCAGGAAGCCGCGGCAAAAGCCGCGGTCGCGTCCGCAGAAGCTCAGGTCGATCAGGCGAAGAAAGCAGTCAACGATACGGCAATTCTCGCTCCGATCAGCGGCTTTGTCTCCGAACGCACGGCCGACCCCGGCGAATACGTGAGCCCGAGCGTGCCTAATCCAAAGATCGCAACGATAATGCGTACCTCGACGCTCCGTATGAAGATCGAGGTTCCCGAACAGTCGATCGATCTCGTGAAACCCGGACAATCGATCTCGCTCCAGACAAGCGCGTATCCCGATCGGAATTTTGTCGGAAAGGTCGTTCGCATCTCGCCGAGTTTGAATGCGACCGCACGAACTTTGACCGTCGAGGCCGACGTGCCGAACCCTGACGGCCTGCTTAAACCGGGACAGTTCGCGACGGTTCGCATCACGAAATCTCAGCCCGAGAACGCCGTGATGATCCCGGCCGCGGCCGTCCGTGCGGACGGAGATATCAATAAGGTCTTTGTCATCAAGGACGGTGTCGCCCGCGAGGTGATAGTCACGCTCGGCCTGCTAGAGAACGATCTGATCCAGGTCAAAGGCGGTCTCGCCGAGAACGACGTCATCGCAACCAACAACCTCGCCGCCCTGTCGGACGGAGCTCGCGTGAGCCAATAGGCTCACGGGTTCAACGTTCAAGGTTCAAGGTTCAAGGTTTTGAAAATTACGCTGATGGCAAAGATTGAACGATTTGAGGACATCGAAAGTTGGAAGCTGGCGAGGGAGGCTGTAAATCTTGTTTATGATGCGACGAACGGGGAGAGATTTGGTCGTGACTTCGCATTGTGCAACCAGATCCGCCGAGCAGCGATCTCGATAATGTCGAACATTGCAGAAGGCTTTGAGAGAAATGGAAACAAGGAATTCTTGCAATTCCTTGCAGTCGCAAAAGGATCGTGCGGCGAGGTTAGATCCCAGCTCTATATCGCTCTCGATCAGGGATATTTAGGCAAGGAGACGTTTGGGGAGATTTCCGAAACGCTTTTAACAACGAGCCGCCTGATAAGCGGAATCATGAAGTATCTAAGACAATCGGAGCATCGCGGAAGCAAATTTCAATAGACCAAGTCATCACCTTGAACTTTGAACTTTGAACTTTGAACTTTGAACCTTGAACCTTGAACCTTGAACCTTGAACTAGCTTATGCAGTGGTTAGCTGAAATATGTGTTAAACGGCCGGTATTTGCGACGATGT
>DAORTR010000134.1:0-6194 GCA_035432765.1 Pyrinomonadaceae bacterium | reverse complement strand
TGATTATAAAAATATGACAATGCCGTAAGGGTAAATTTCGCTATACTTTAGCCGTATGCACAACATAGATATCGAGGTCGTTGAGATGTCGCTCGACGTTATAAAGTACGCGATCAGGCGCATTACCAGCACCGCGCCGAAGCTCGGCTTTCCGAAAAGCGAAGCGGAACTCGACAAGCTTGCCGGTGAAACGATAACCGCGAAGGGCATCGGCGGCGAGAACGCGTTTAAGATCTTCCGCGACGTGCTGATCGAATCGAGCGTATCGATCGACCATCCGCGGCATCTCGCGTTCGTTCCGGCGTCGCCGACGCGTGCAGCGATAATGTTCGACCTTGTTACTGCCGCGTCGAGCATTCACGGCGCGTATTGGATGGAAGGTGCGGGCGGCATTTGGGCCGAGAATCAGGCGATGAAGTGGCTCGTCTCGCTCACCGGTCTGCCCAAAGCAGCCTTCGGCGTATTCACTAGCGGCGGCACGACCGCAAATCTCTCCGCTATCGTGGCGGCTCGCGGCGCCTGGCGTGAAAAGGATCGCGCACACGAACGCGTCCGCGGCATTATCATTACGTCAGACGGCGCTCACTCTTCGGTCAAAAGTATGGCAAAGGTCATTGACGCCGACATTATCAGCATCGAGACCGACGGGCGTTTCGAAGCCGCGCACCTTGAAGCCGAACTTGCTGCGTTCACTCCCGAGGATCGTGCGCGCGTCTTCGCAATTATCGCGACCGGCGGCACCACGAATGCCGGCATCGTCGATGACCTCGATGGGATCTCTGCCGTCGCGCATCGCGAAGACATCTGGTTCCACGTCGATGCGGCATACGGCGGCGGAGCCTTGGCTGCGCCTAAGATACGTCCGCTTTTTCGCGGGATCGAGAATGCGGACAGCATAACTATCGACCCGCACAAGTGGTTCTTTTCGCCCTACGATTGCGGCGCCGTCATCTATCGCGACCCGGCGATCGCCCGCCGCGTCCACGCGCAGGACGCCGCATATCTAGAGATCGCCACCGACGAGGCGAGCGGCTTCAACCCGGCCGACTATCAGATACAGCTCACGCGCAGACTTCGCGGCCTCCCGCTTTGGTTCTCGCTCGCAATGCACGGCACCGACCGCTACACAGAGGCGATCGAACGCGGCATCGAATTGGCTCAGATCGCGGGCCGAATGATCACGTCCGCACCGCACGTCGAACTCGTTCGCGAACCGAGCCTTTCGTGCGTTCTCTTCAGACGAAAAGGCTGGAAACCGGAAGACTACAGCGACTGGACGCATCGAAATCACAAGAGCGGTTACGCCCTAGTTACGCCGACGAAGTCGCGTGCAAATGGCCGCGTCGAAACCGTCGCACGCTTTTGCTTCATCAACCCCGACACGACCGAGGAGGATATCGAAGGAATACTCGCGACGATGGCGTAGGAAGCTGTGCCTATTACGATGCGGTGAAGTCCGACTTATCGAGATCAAGCCAATTCAAAGCGGCACCGTGAAGCAGCATTTCTTTGATCGCGTCGTCAAAGTCAAGCGACTCGATCAGGCTGCCCGGCACATCTTCGCCGAGCGGAAACGGATAATCGCTGCCGAGTGCGATCTGGTCGGAGCCGACGAGAGCGATCAGGAACTCGAGCTTCGAGCGTTCGTGGACAAGCGAATCGAAATACATTCGGTTGAGATATTTTCGCGGACTGTGAGCGTTATCGACGGCGCAGAGATCCGGCCGTACGTTAAACCCGTGCTCGATGCGGCCGAGTGTCGCCGGAAACGATCCGCCGCCGTGAGCAAAGCAAATACGCAATTGCGGCAGCCGCTCCAGAACGCCCGAGAATATGAGTGAGCATATTGCACGCGACGTTTCGGCGGGCATACCGACGAGCCACGGCAGCCAATATTTCTGCATATCGTCGCGGCCCATCATCTCCCACGGATGAACGAAGACGGCCATCTCAAGCTCTTCGCAGGCCGCGAATATTTCGAAGAATTGCGGCTCGCTCAGATTAAGCTGATTGACGTTCGTCCCGATCTCGATGCCCGCAAAACCGTTCTTCTTACAGCGTTCAAGCTCTTTCAGCGCAAGTTCAGGAGCCTGCATCGGCAAAGTCGCCAGGCCGACAAAACGCTTCGAATACCGCGCGACGTGTTCCGCGATGTCGTCGTTCAAAAACTTCGCTAGCGTCGCGCCGTCTTCGGGTTTGGCCCAATAGCTGAACATCACCGGCACGGTCGATAGCACCTGCACGTCAACGCCGAGCGCGTCGCATTCTTCAATGCGTCGCTCCGGCGACCAGCAATTATCCTGTATCTCGCGAAAGCGGTGACCATCATCGCGCATCATCATCGCCGAACAGTCATCGATGTGATCCAAGTGAATAAATCCGCCGTAGCCGAATTGTTCGCGCCAACGCGGAATATCGCGCGGCAGAATGTGTGTGTGAACGTCTATTTTTAGCACGCTCTTATTTTGGCACTTGTCTGCCTTTGAAAAAAGTCGCCCGCCGTTGGCCGCTTCATAAAACCGGCGGCACGATAACGGCTCGGTTTACAAAAGTTTACGTTGTAAAGACCGCTGCACGAGCCTTCACGCGTGGAAATATCGCGCGACAAGCGGTAACATCTAGTGTCACGTTAACAATTTACTTAAAGAGACAGGGAGTCATAAGATATGCGAGGAACATTCTTCCGCACGGCCGCGTTGACCGCCGTTCTTGTTGTCGCGGCGTCCGCCGTTTTTGCTCAGCCGCGACCGGCACGCGACCCCGAATTGGTCGCCAAACGCAATGCCATCGAGGCCGAACTCGATTCTATCGCCGTCGTTGATCGCAAAGTAATGGTGCCGATGCGCGACGGCAAGCGAATGGCCGCCGACATTTATCGCCCGAAAGACGCCTCAAAAGCGTATCCGATCATTTTCTCGCGCACGCCGTATAACTTTAATTTTTGGGACGTTCGGCTCGGCGCTCCGCGAGATATGACGACGATCCTAGAGGCCGTCAAACGCGGCTATGCGTACGTCGTGATGAACGAACGCGGGCATTTCTTCTCAGAAGGAAATTACGACATTCTCGGACCGCCGCTCACCGACGGTGTCGATGCGATCAACTGGCTCACCTCGCAGCAGTGGTCGAACAAAAAGCTCGGCACGATCGGCTGTTCATCGACCGCCGAATGGCAGATGGGCGTTGCTGCGCAGGGCGCTCCCGGATTTACGACGATGATACCGCAAGGTTTTGGCGCGGGCGTCGGCCGCGTCGGGCCGTACTTCGAACAGGGCAATTGGTATCGCGGCGGAGCGGTTCAAATGCTCTTCATCGCGTGGCTTTACGGCGAGCAGAATCAGGTGCGTCCGATGTTCCCGGCGAATACGTCGCAAGACGACCTGATCCGCGCGTCGAGATCGTTCGACCTTGCTCAGCAGATGCCTCCCGTCGATTGGTCTAAGGCTCTAAGCCATCTTCCCGAAATGGATATCATCAAGGCGGTTGACGGGCCGCGCGGCATCTTCGCCGACGAAATGCCGAACACCACGGGCGGGGCGATGATAAAACGCACACCGAATGACCCTGCGTGGTACAAAGGCGGGCTGTTCCACGACAATATGCGGATCAACATCCCCGGATTTTGGTTTATGTCCTGGTACGACGTTTCCGTCGGCCCGAACCTTGCGGCATACAACCACGTTCGTCGAACGGCAAGCCCGGACGTCGCCGAAAAGCAGTACGCCGTGATAGCTCCGACACTGCATTGCTCGTACACTCGCGCGACCGAGAACACCGTCGTAGGCGAACGCAGCATGGGCGACGCTCGTCTCGATTACAACAAGATGACCTACGATTGGTTCGACTATTTCTTAAAAGGCGAGAAGAACGACGTCTTGAAGCGCCCGAAGGTACAGTACTTCACGATGGGCATCAACAAGTGGCAGTCGTCGGACGAATGGCCGCCGAAAGGCGCTCAGCCGATGACCTTTTACCTATCGAGCGATGGCAAGGCGAATACGCGCAACGGCGACGGCCACCTTACATCACAGCCGCCTGCGGCCGACAAGCCCGATTCTTTCACCTACGATCCGATGAACCCTGTGCCGTCGTACGGCGGCAACGTTTGCTGCACGGGCAATGCGGTTCAGGGCGGGTCGCTCGATCAGAGCAAGATGGAAGAACGCGACGACATTCTTGTCTATTCTACCGAACCGCTTACTGAAGGCATCGAGCTGAGCGGCCCGATCACCGTCTCGCTCTACGTTTCTTCGGACGCGAAGGACACCGACTTCACCGTCAAGCTCATCGATGTGGACGAGAACGGCAAGGCATGGAACCTCGACGAAACGATCCAGCGTATGCGCTATCGCGACGGCTACGATAAACCGCTCGTCTGGATGGAGACGAACAAGGTTTACAAGATGACCTTCCAGCCGATGACAACGAGCAACTACTTTGCTCCCGGCCATCGAATCCGCATCGAGATCTCATCGAGCAACTTCCCGCGTTTTGACCGCAATCTGAACACGGGAGGCAACAATTACGACGAAGTTAAAGGCGTCATTGCCCGCAACTCTGTCCACCACTCGAAGCAATATCCCGCAACCGTTACGATCACGGTGGTAAAGCACAATTAGAGCGAAACTAAGGGCGGATCAACCGATCCGCCCTTTGTTTCATCTTTTCGTCTCTCGACGAAATTTAAACTGATTCCAATTTTGCCTTCAGGCGTTTGAGAGTTTTTTTATCTTTCAAGAGATTTTCGATCGGATCGGATGGAGCTGTGCTCTTGATAGATTCGCGCAAGGTCTGGTTTATCAACGTCTGATAGCCAACGTGCGATCGCTGGGCCTGCGTCTTGAAGTGTTCGATAACATCAGGATCGAGCATTATCGTAATGCGACCCTTATTTGCCTTTACAACCTCATCAATGAACGCAGGCCGTGAGATACGGCGAAAGCGCTTCTTGAATTCTTCCTCGTTTTCTAGAATTGATTCATCAAAATCATCTTTCATAAGCTTTCAACATCCAGTTCTCTGCTCGTCGGGCGGTAATAAAACAGATCTGGTCATCAACATAAGAAAAAACAAGAAAGGTGAGTCCGTATCTGGCTGTCTTTCCGATAACCGTGTATCGAAGCTCGTTTTCGGAATGTCCAAGATCGTCCGCATAGAGTGCAAATGGGTCATCGAAAATATCGGCAATTAACGCGAAATCGACATTGTGATCGGCGACCACCTTCTTTCGCTTCTCCTCATCCCAAGCAAACATAGATTATATGTATATTATATGTATGTCAATGGTTTTCAACTCACGACCGGCGGCGGCTGCATCACGGTGCCGCATTCCTTGCAGGTTCGCAAAGTCTCCGAGCCGTAGAATTTCGCGAACACGGTCTGAAACTGCGTAACGATATCGGTGAGGACGAAATACTCTTCGTAAAGCTTGTTGTTGCAGTTCTCGCAGAACCAGAGCAGGCCGTCGAGTTCGTCGCTGCGGCGCTTGCGTTCAATGACGAGGCCGACCGTATTCTCGCCGCGTATCGGATTGTGCGGCACGCGCGCCGGAAGCATAAATACTTCGCCCTCGCGGATCGGCACCTCGACCGCCTTGCCGTCTTCCTGCACAAGCACCTTGATGTCGCCCTCAAGCTGGTAAAAGAATTCTTCGCCTTCGTCCCAATGATAATCTTTACGCGAATTCGGCCCGCCGACCACCATCACAAAGAAGTCACCCGAATCGTAAACGCACTGATTCCCGACCGGCGGCCTCAGCAAATGCCGATGCTCCTCGATCCACTGTTTGAAATTAAATGGCCGTTGTATCATGAGAAGATTCTACCCACGAAACACACAAAAAGCACGAAAAGTAGATCGAGAACTGGCACATCTCGCGGATTCCTTCCGAGACATTCCTGTCTTTCGTGGGCAACCTGTCGGTCACGGCTCTGAGTGGGTCGAAGATTGCTTTCACCAAGGTCATGTTTGGCGGGTGAATAGAGTATCTTGACAATCGGGCAATGAACTAATCTAATGTAGGTCAATTCCCGCACACATTGACCTGCCGTACCCGGCGAGCGGACGCAGGTGTTTTTCCGCTTTTCCTCCCTGAAAGCTTTCGCATTTAGGCAGGGGGCCTTTTTAGGCTGTCTTTTTTTCGGATAGGAGAAGAAAAAATGAACATTGACGAAAACAAACTTCACGAACTGTTG
>DAORTR010000133.1:0-6347 GCA_035432765.1 Pyrinomonadaceae bacterium | reverse complement strand
TGATCCAAGAAGAGATGTTGGGTAAAAAAGACATCGACCCGATGAGGAAGCGTTATATGTCGCTGACGAAACGCAGCGAAGGCGAGGGCGAAAAGCTCGCGAAGATTTCGGGCGGCGTTTTCTTCCCTATCTCGCGGCTAGCGCAGATCAACTCCGCGTACGACGATATCGTGAAACAGCTTCGCGGTGCATACAGCGTTACTTTTCGGTCGGGCAGTGCGGAAACGACCGCAGACAATGGTGTCTCGCCGAACCTGAGGATTCGAGTTAAGCGGCAAGATCTTTTTGTAACGATCTCGTCTGTAAAGGCGGCGGAGGCACCCGCAGATCAAGGACTAACGCCGTGAACGGAAGCACACTTTTCGACGCAATTCTTCAAGAAGATGGCGAGGACGTCCGCCGTCCGATGACCGTCTCCGAACTCAATCTCGAGATCGGCGCTCGGCTAGAACGTGATTTCGCGTCCGTCTGGGTCGAGGGCGAGGTCGTCGGATTTAATGTCGCCGCGAGTGGACACTGGTATTTCACTCTCAATGACGGCACTTCGCAGATCAGATGCGCTTGCTGGAAGGGCACGAATTTCCGCATAAGATTTCGCCCGAAGAACGGTATTTGCATACGAGTGCGCGGACGCATCAACTTTTGGCGCGAACGCGGAGAAATAAGCCTGAGCGTTGATTCGCTTGAACCTTCGGGCGAAGGCGCTCTTGCCGCCGCATTCCAGCAGATATACGAGCGGCTTGATCGCGAAGGCCTTTTTGCTCCGGAATTAAAGCGTCCGCTGCCTTTCTTTCCTCGGCGCATCGGCGTGGTTACAACCAAGAGCGGAGCCGCGTTTCACGACATCCTAACCGTCATCACGCGCCGCGCACGCTCCGTTAGCGTCGTGCTCGCCCCGGCGTTAGTTCAGGGTGAAGGAGCGGCCGACAGCATTCGGCGGGCTCTTATCGCTCTGAATGATTACAATCGCGGCTTGGACGCCGAATCGAAGCTCGATGTCCTGATCGTCGGCCGCGGCGGAGGTTCTGCCGAGGATCTTTGGGCCTTCAACGACGAGGCTCTGGCGCGGGCGATACGCTCGAGCGAGATACCCGTGATCTCCGCCGTCGGGCATGAGATCGATACGACGATCGCCGACTTCGTTGCAGACCGCCGAGCGGCAACGCCTTCGGACGCGGCGGCGCTCGTCGCCGCCTTGGAGGAAGATCTCATCGCATACTTTGCGTCCGCTGAAGAACGGATCTTCAATTCGATCGAGAACAAATTCGCAACGCTCGACGCTGCCCATTCGCTTGGCTTCGAGCGTCTGATCAACGCTTCGGCCGCAGTTTGTTCCGCCGCAGCGAGAAGATACATCGAGGCGGCAGGCAAGTTGTCGATCGACAGCTTACGGACAAGGGCAGAGCGTTCGAAGGCACGGTCCGCAATGCTCTCGCACCGTCTCGATGCGGGCGTAAATGCGGCTTTTGCGAAGAGTCAAACCGAGTTCGGCGTCCTTGCCGCAAAGCTGGATGCTCTTTCGCCGCTCGCCGCCCTTGCCCGTGGATATTCGGTTACGCTAGATGCCGGGGGCAAACTCGTAACGTCTGCAGAGAGCGTCGAAACGGGCGATAAATTGAAGATCCGACTTAAAAAAGGCACACTTGATGCGGAAGTTTTGGCGAAGGACGTCGGCGACGAGTAGCTCTCGACGGCGATCTTACACGGGCTTTTATGCGTCAAAGAGACTGTCTGAAGTATGGCGAAAGTTTTTAAGATCGCTGGTATCACGGTTGCGGCATTTGCAGTATTTGCAGGCGTTGCGGCGATGCTTTATTGGCAAAGCCTAAAGACTACGCCGCAGTATTCGCTTGCGCTTGTTGTCGATGCCGCAAAACGCGACGATCAGGCGGAGCTGGATTCTCTCGTAGATGTCGATGCGATAACCGATAATTTCACGCCGCAGGTAACGGCCAAAGCCGTCGAGATGTACGGCAAAGGCTTACCGCCGTCTGTCATCGCACGCTTGAGGACGATCGCATTGCCTGTGATGCCGTTGGTAAGGGATCGCGCGCGCGCCGCTCTTCCGAAACTGATCCGCGAGCAGGTGGAGGAATTCGGGAATGTGCCGTTCCCGCTGATCGTAGCCGGGGCCGACAGATATCTTCGCGTTGAGACGAAGGGCGACGTGGCAATTGTCGAAAGCAAGATCCCGGACCGGCCGCTAAGATTGAAGATGACACGGGTCGGAACCCGCTGGAAAGTTACGGGTTTTGAAGACGACGCGCTTGCGACCGACATTGCTCGGCGGATCGGCGAAGAACTTGTTGCGATAGCGACAGCGAGCGAGGTCGGAGCAAAACCCAACACCCTCGGCATGAGCGGCGTCAACGACCTTCTTCGCCGTGCCGCAGAGATACTACAATAAATACTTATGAAAGAACTTTCGTTCGAAGATTCCTTGTCCGCTCTCGAAAAGATCGTTGCAAAGCTGGAGAACGGCGAACTCAAGCTCGATGAAAGCCTGGCTTTATTTGAGGAGGGAATCGCCCTTTCCCGCAGCTGCCGGGGAAGGCTTGATGCGGCTGAGCGTCGTATCGAGATGCTCTCACGCTCAGCAGACGGGGAACTCTACACAAAGGACCTTGACGCCGATTCGCTCCGAAATTAGTATGGCGTCGTGCCCTTGTTCGGACGGATCACGTTATCCAAGCTCAACGCTCCCGAACCTCTCGAAGCGATATATAGGAACGCAAAACAGTAAGCGACTGCCAATTCGCCTCCATTCGTACGCGGCAGAGCGCCGCCCGGTTGGTGGAACATAAAGTAGGCGACCGCCATCATTCCGCTCGCCAAAAACGCTGCAAAGCTCGTGAAAAATCCGAGCAAAATAAGCGTGCCGCACACGATCTCAATTATCCCGCCAACGAACGGCATACCCGAAGGGGCTCCACCCCAATTTGCCGCCGCCGGAAAGTTAAAGAATTTTTGCGTTCCGTGCAAAAGGAACATAAAGCCGAAAATCATGCGGAAGAACGCGTAGTAATAGGACGCGTGGCGCCCCATAAGTTTGTCCATAAATATTGTCTCCTGAAGCTAAGGTAAAACTACATTCCTATTTGTAACCAAAACTATGACAAAGGTTGTCCGAGTCTGCAAACGAAAAAAATAAAAATGCCGACGCTCTAGGATGAGCATCGGCAAAAACGGTCGGGATATGTGTCCCGAACGGTCGGATTCACGCGTGTTACGCCCTATTTCTTAACGCCAAATACATAACCGAACGACACGACGAAATTCCCGGTGCGGCTCTCGCCGTTTAGCGCGGTATTCTTTTGGACGTGCGTAAGGCCGCGCGAAACGCGAACGTCGATGATGAAGTTATTGTTTTTTCCAGAAGGGAGCAATAGGCCGCCGCCGCCGGTCAAACCGAAGTTGTTCCGATTGACGTCGTTGATAATGTCGGTCTTCGCATCGAACGAAACGGGCGGGAGCGGAGTCCCCAATGGCGGCAGGAGAAGAGGCGTTTTGTTCTCGTCGATGTAGATCGTGCTGGAGCCTTTCGTGACCGTCGTCGCGTTCAACAGATATCCGTAATACACGCCGCCGTTCAGGAAAAACCGCGGCTTTCCGCTCGTACCGAATTTATATTTCAGCAGGACCGGCACTTCCAAGTAATTGAGCTTTGCGGTGTTCTTAAAATCACCGTAGAAATATTGCCCCGGCGGAAGCGGCGGCAGGCCCGGCATCGGCTGAGTGATCGGCTGCACGCCTTTTCGGATGCCGCCCTGTTGAGAGTAATTCATCTCGGGCTGCACCGAGAATTTATCCGTAAGGCCGAACTCCACAAAGCCGCCGAAGGTCAAAGCCGTTCGCGACTTATAATTTTTCGTAACCGGATTGTCATCGCTGCCGCTCAGATTGGGAATGCTAACGCCGCCTTTTACGCCGACATTCACTTCCTGCCCGATCGACGTCCCTGCTAAGACCAACAATGCAATAGCCAATAGATATGCTCTTTTCACAAAATTCTCCTCTCCCGGAAATCGTCATTCCGGTCAAACATAAAATAAGAATGCCCACGGCAAAATGCCTTTGGGCGTTAAGTTCAAAAATACACGACCCTTCGGGCCGAAAAAAGTATTGAAAGCAAAAAGAAGGCCGCCCGACAGACGGCCTTCTGGAATATCGTAACGAGACTGACTTAGCTCGCCGCTTTCCCGACTTCGGGAGCACTGTCGGCGGATTCAGGCCGAGGAGCCGCGAGTCCGAGCTCGGGCGAGCGCCATAGATTCGAGACAAGAAGCTCGCGAATGAATGTCATTTCCTTCGGCAGGCGATCGTAGAGCTTGAAGAAAAGCTCGTCGTGCATCGCGATCTCTTTGAGCCAAAGGTCGCGGTCGAGTTTCATCACCGCATCCCATTCTTCACGGCTGAATTCGAGCCCGCGCCAGTCGATATCGTCATAGCGCGGCATCCAGCCGAGCGGTGTTTCTGTTCCCGTCGAATCGCCGCGAGCACGCCCGACGATCCATTTGAGAATACGCATATTCTCGCCGTATCCGGGCCATAGGAATTTGCCGTCCGCGCCTTTATTGAACCAATTGACCGAAAATATACGCGGCGGATCGGGGATCTGGCGTCCGAAGTTCAGCCAGTGGCCGAAATAATCGCCCATATGATAGCCCGCGAACGGCAGCATCGCGAATGGGTCGCGTCGAACTTCGCCGATCTTGCCGAAGGCGGCAGCCGTCATTTCCGAACCCATTGTCGCCGCCATATAAACGCCGAAAGCCCAGTTGAATGACTGCTGAACGAGCGGAACGACCGAGTTCCGTCGTCCGCCAAAAATGAACGCGGCAACCGGAACGCCGTTCGGATCGTCGAACTTCTCATCGACGACCGGGCACTGCGTGATCGGAGCGGTAAAGCGTGCGTTCGGATGCGACGCCTTTGTTTCGCTCGCCGGAGTCCAATCGTTGCCTTGCCAATCGATCGCGTGTGCAGGTGGTTCGCCGTCCATTCCTTCCCACCAGACGTCGCCGTCATCCGTAAGAGCAACGTTAGTAAAGATCACGTTCTCTTTCATTGACTCCATTGCATTCGGGTTCGTCTTATAGTTCGTGCCCGGAGCGACGCCGAAGAATCCGTATTCCGGATTGATCGCGCGCAGCTTGCCGTTCTCGTCAGGCTTGATCCACGCAATATCGTCGCCAACGGTAGTGATCTCCCAGCCTTCTTCCTGAAAGGCTTTCGGCGGGACGAGCATCGCGAAATTCGTCTTGCCGCAAGCTGAAGGGAATGCCGCGCAGACATAATCCTTTCGTCCGTCGGGCGATTTTACGCCGACGATCAGCATATGTTCTGCGAGCCAACCCTGAGCGCGGCCCAACGTCGATGCGATACGAAGAGCGAGACATTTCTTACCGAGAAGAGCGTTGCCGCCATAGCCTGAGCCATATGACATAATGGAATTCTCTTCCGGGAAGTGAACGATATATTTGTCTTTCGGGTCCGGCGAGCACGGCCATGCAACGTCAGCTTGGCCGCCTGCCAGCGGCATTCCGACCGAGTGAAGCGCCTTTGTGAACTCACCGTCGCCGAGAGCGTCAAGAGCCTTCGTGCCCATTCGCGTCATCAGCTTCATATTGACCGTCGCATAAGGCGAATCGGTCAACTGTACGCCGAATTGCGAAATCGGCGAACCGATCGGGCCCATACAAAAAGGGACAACATACATCGTGCGTCCCTTCATCGAACCGTCAAATTTTTTCTTCAAGATGGCTTTCATTTCCGTCGGAGCCATCCAGTTGTTGGTCGGGCCTGCATCGCCTTTAGCGCGCGAGCAGATGTATGTACGGTCTTCGACGCGGGCGACATCCGACGGGTGCGAGCGGGCGAGGAACGAATTTGGACGTTTTGCCTCGTTCAGCTTGATCAAGGTGCCGCTTTCGACCATCTCGGCACACATCTTGTCATACTCGCTTTGCGAACCGTCACACCAATGCACATTTGCAGGTTTACAAAGCTCAACGGCCTCTTCGACGAATTTTATAAGTTCTTCGTTCTTTATTGAGGAGGGAATATTCAGATCAGTCATATTTTTTGTCTCCAATGAACTAATTATCGCCTTTTTCTCCAGCAGGTTTTAGGAAAGGAGTAATAAGTCCGGATTTCGGGTGATATTCGAATAGCTTATCACAAAATAAGCTGTTGTCGGTAGCCAATCGAGCGCCGGCGAACTCGACGGGTCATCGGGCGGGTTTCAGTTTTGGGGCGTTCGCAAGCGTGTGAACGATGACCGTCGCGATTATCACGACGCCGCCGAGAATTGCCCAATTCGACGGCCTTTCGCCGATAAAGAGGAA
>DAORTR010000132.1:0-6371 GCA_035432765.1 Pyrinomonadaceae bacterium | reverse complement strand
AAATGACGCGGCGTTGATGATGAATGCGATCTGATAACCGAACGCCGCGGACGCCCAACCGCCGAGTGCGGAACCGACGGCCATTAGCAGAAACTTCGTGGAAAAGAGCAGCGCCGTGCCCGCAAGCAGGCCTTCGCGGCCTGTGAGATTCGGCGCGGCCGCATTCTTTGCTCCGTCGAAAAAAGCTCCGAGAGTGTGTAGCAGGATCGTAGCAAGATACGCGATCCAAAGGTCGCCCGGTTCTTTGACGAACAAAAAAGCAAGAGCGATCACCGTCCGGGCAACGTCTGTAACGATCATCACCTTTCGCCGAGAAAATCGATCGACGAACGTGCCTGCGATCGGCGACATTATCGCGAACGGGATCAGCCTTGCGACAAAGAATAGTCCGGCCGCGAGCGGTGAAGCGTCCGAGACGAGACGAACGAGACCGAGTGCGGCGATAAAGTTGAACCAGTTGCCGAGTTCCGAAATGAACTGCCCGGCAAGAAGGTTCCGAAAATCGCGATTCCCTCGAATCAGCTCTGAATAGGTCAGCGACCGCATTAGAAGAGAATACCGATGCCGGCGAACTTTGCAATACGGCTGTTCCCCGGAAAAAGGCGGGCGGGTATGTTTTTGTTCAAAACATACCCGTTAGTGCGAATGCGAATGTGCTTTACGGTAAAAGGAGGGTGTTGTGTGCAAACTTCAAATACTATTTTCAGCAAGAGTCCGTCGAGGCGCTCTCGCGGCCCGACGGCGTTTCAGCCATCGAGCAAATCTGCGGATCGAAAGAGCAACGCCTGTGTAAACAAGCAGGGCGCCGCCGAGACACGCAATAAAGCCTACTAGCTGGCCGACAAAGCCGAACGATTCGCCCGTGTGCGTAAAGCGCATCCAGAGCCGAAGCTGCTGGCCCGAATTTCGGTCGGAATACGGCTCCCATTTCGCGACCTCGGCCGTCGCCGTATTAAGCGTCAGCGTCGAGCGGCCAAAGATATTCCAATACTTCCCTTCATCGACGGTGAAAACCGCTTCTTCAGCGATCGGAAGACGCAGCGACGTGGACTTCCAATCGTCATTGCGAGTATTCGCGTTCGTCCATAGTGCGTCGATATTCGCTGGGATCGATTCAACGGGCGGCGCTGCGGGCGGATCCTTTCGCGCCTGCTGAACGGGAGCGTCGTTTCCCGTGAGCGTATAGACAAGATCGCTCGCCCAGCGATACGAAATGACCATTCCGGTCGCCGTCAGCACGATCAAAACCAGCGAACACCAAAAGCCCGTAACGTTGTGCCAATTAAAGTCTCTCGCTTTTCCCGTGTGCGTCTGCCGAAACCATAGAACCGGTTTGATATTGCGCAAACTTAATTTGCGCGGCATCCAGATGTATAGCCCTGTGATCGCCAGCACTAGAAACATCGCGTTGAAGAATCCCGTGATCGCCTTGCCCCACGAGCGCCCGTCGCCTTCGAGGGCGAGCCAACGATGCAGCGACGTCATCGTCGAAAAGAATCCGCGTAATTCCGCGTTCCCTTCGCCAAGCACAACTCCGGTGTACGGATCAATGAATAGCCGGCCGTCCCGCCCGAGCGAGATAGTTGCGCTGGACGCCGGATCGGACGATAGCGTGATGCTTGAGGGTTTTGAGTTCGGTTTTGCTTCAGCGGCGGACGCGATCAGGCGGCTCACCGGCAGCCTTTCGCCCGACGCCGAGGCGACGCGCTGTTGGCCGCGTTCCGCAAACTCGATAATGTTCTTCTCGAACGAAAGGACCGCGCCCGTAACGCACATTATGAAAATAACGACGGCGCCCGTCGCACCTGCGACGAGATGGATCCAGAACAGGACTTTTCGAAAGCTCTTCATTCGATTTTCGGGCTGCGTTTCGTTATCTAAAGATCAGGATATTTCTTTATTGAAAATGATTTTCACTTTCAGATATAAAGATAATGCAGATTTGGTTTTGGTGTCAACGGGCGGGATGTTTTTTCGCGTGAACGCGATGTTGGGAGCTAATCGCGGCTTAAAAAGATGGGCTTTCGCTTTTCGATAAAGGCAGCAACGCCTTCCTTGAAGTCCGCCGAACGGCCCGACTCGAGTTGGTATTCGTGCTCGAGAGCGAGTTGCTCACGAAGCGAATTCCCGCCCGACGCATTCAGCGCTCGCTTGATACGCCTGAGCGAGCCTGCCGGCCGCGAAGCGAGCTTTCTTGCAAATGTTACGGCACGAGCGTCAAGTTCGTCCGCCGGCACGACGTAGTTCACAAGCCCTATACGCTCGGCTCTTGCCGCGTCGATCTCGTCACCGGTCATAAGCAATTCGGCGGCGAGTTTTTCGCCGACGATCCGCGGCAGGAAGTACGTGCCGCCGCAATCCGGCGAAAGCCCGATCTTTACAAAACCTTCGCTGAACCTCGCATTATCTGCCGCAAGGACGATATCGCACGCGATCGCAAGATTCGTACCCGCGCCCGCGCAGACGCCGTTGACCGCCGCAATGAACGGGATCGGAGCCTCGCGTATAGACGCAATAAGATCGTGAAGAGCCCGAAGAGGCTCTTCCAAGAAAGCCTCGATGCGGCCTTCGCGTTCCCACATCGATCGCATTTCGCGTAGGTCGCCGCCGGAACAAAAAGCTCGCCCACGGCCCTTCAAGATCGCCGCCCGAGCGCCGTCATCGACGGCCTTCTTAACAGAATTTCGGAGTTCGGTAACTAACTGCAGCGAAAGTGCGTTGAGCGTGTCGGGACGATCCATTTCGATCGTAGCGACTTCATCGGCAAGGGTGTACACGGTCGCAGGCTTCGTCATCCTAACTGCCCGCACGGGCTCTCGACCGGCTCGATTCGAAACATTCGCGGCACATCACGGAGCGCCCGACCTTTGGCTGGAACGGAACCGTGTCGTGCTTGCCGCAATTGTCGCAAACGATCTCAAAACGGGCAGGCGCATTTTCGCCTGAGCCTGCTTTCTTTGAGCGGCATTTCGGACACCGTTGAGGCGCCATCATATTCCGCTGATAAAAATTTTCTTGTTCCTTCTCGCTAAAGAGAAAGGTCTCGCGGCATTGCACACACGATATCTCTATATCCGGCATCGCTAAACTCCCAAAGTCGATAGTTGTCGGCTGTAGAAAAATTCTATCACAGAATGAGAGCGGAATGTCATACGGCGAGTTCGGCAACGTGTGCCGTAACGGTTCGGCCAAGCGTCGCCAGATCGTAACCGCCTTCGAGGACGGAAACGACGCGTCCCCCGCACACTTCGTCGGCCCATTCCTTAACGACCCGCGTCATCGCGACAAAATCCTCATCTTCGAGCCGAAGCTGACCGAGCGGATCCGCAAGGTGCGCGTCAAATCCTGCGGAAATAAAGATCAGATCCGGCGTAACCTTGCGTCGGATATCCTCGATCGCTGCTTCGAATGCGGCCTTCTGATCCGCCGCCTTTGTCGCAGCCTTTAGCGGGATATTCATCGTTGATCCCAAACCGCGTCCAACGCCCGTCTCGCCGCGGCTGCCCGTTCCCGGATACCACGGATATTGATGCATCGAAAAAAAGAAGACGGACGGATCGTCATAGAAGATGCCTTGGGTGCCGTTCCCGTGATGAACGTCCCAATCGATGATCGCAACGCGTTCGACCTGCTTGAACACATTCTGCGCGTAGCGGGCAGCGACCGCGACGTTATTAAAAAGGCAAAAGCCCATTGCTTTCTGCGCAGTCGCGTGGTGCCCGGGCGGCCGCACGTTCACAAAGGCGTTCTTTGCCTCGCCAGTCATCACGGCATTGACCGCGCGGCAAGCGCCGCCGGCCGCGAACAAAGCCGCATCGAACGAACGCATTGAAACGACCGTGTCCGCATCGAGTAAACTATCTGAATTTTCGACCGCATCTTCAACGCGTCGAAAATGGTCCTTCGTGTGCGCCGCTTGGATCAAGCCCTGACTCGCCTTTTCCGGCGTCATCTCGACGAGATCTTTCCACAATTCCGGATCACCTTTGACCGCGTCCATTATCACGCGATACCGAGCCGCAGTTTCGGGATGACCGGGGCCGGTGTCGTGCTTTTCGTAGATCGGGTGATGGATAAATGCCGTTTTCATATCTGTTTTTTCTATTTGCTAGATATATCCGGTTTCGTGCAGCAGTTCGCCTCGCTCGAATCTTTCGAGCGAGAGGCACGAAACATCAAGGAACGATGCCTCGCCGTCCAGCACGATCTCCGAGATCGCACGCCCCGACGCCGGCGAATGCATCACTCCGTGGCCGCTGAATCCGGTTGAAAAATAAAGGCCGTCAACTCCGCAGCCGCCAAGTATCGCGTGATGGTCAGGCGTATTTTCGTACAAACCCGCTCGGCATTTTGCAGCGACCGGCGTCGATTCGAACAGGAACTGTGCTCGCCTGCGAGCGAGTTCATAAACTTTGTCTGCAAATGCCGCATCAAATTCTGCATTGAACGACGGCGGTTCGCCGCGGTCCGGATAGGCGAACAGAACATCGCGTACTGAGACATCCTTAGCGTCTTGCTCCCAAAAATCAACCGCCGGGCGAAAATGAAAGCCGCTTCCCGCGTCGATGACCATTGGAAGATCGGCGGGAATATCCTGTTCGCATCTTGCCCAAACTATCTGCCGTCGAAGCGGTTCGACCGGAATGTCCACGCCCGCCGTCGCTGCAAGTTCTCGCGTCCAAGCGCCTGTGCAGACGATGGCCGCATCGCAGCCGATGTCGCCATTGTTCGTAGAAACACTGTTGACGCGGCCGCCGGAAACGTTGATCCGCACCGCCGTCTGTCCGAGTTCGATCCTTGCTCCGCGGTCTGTCGCTACCTTTGAGAATCCGCGCAAAACTGCGACGGGATCGATGAAGCCGTCGCGAGGCCCGAAGGTCCCGCCGATGATGTCCTCACAGGTCATCTCCGGTATCCGACGCTTTATCTCGTCTTGCCCCAGTATTTCAATACCTTTTACGCCGACGGCAGCCTGTATTTCCGCATTTCTCTTCAACTGTTCAAGCACGGATGGTTCAGTGGCGAAGAACAGATAACCCTTCGGATCGTAACCGGTGTGAAAGCCGCAATTCCTAAAGAAGTCGATCGAGTACATCGACATTCGAATATTTATTTCCGTCCCGAACTGCTCTCGAACGCCGCCGGTCGCGCGTCCAGTCGAACCGGTTCCCTGCATCGACCCGCGTTCGAGTAGGACGACATCGCTCTCGCCGCTGAGCGCCAAATGATACGCCGCACTAGCTCCGGCCACGCCGCCGCCGATTATGACGATCTTCGCTGATCTCACACGCTTCTATTCCGAATCAAAGCCGGAAGCCTTCATCACGAACTCGGGGACCTTAGATCGGACGATCATTTTGCGAATACCTGTGAGAAGTCGCCAAACCCCTTGAATTCAAGAGCGTTTCCGCTCGGATCTAGGAAGAACATAGTCGCCTGTTCTCCGACTTGGCCTTCAAAACGAATCTTCGGCTCGATCACAAACTCGACGCCGGCCGCCCGAAGCCTTTCCGCGAGACCTTTCCAATCATCCATCGGCAAAACGATACCGAAATGTGGCACGGGAACATCGTCAGAATCAACGGCGTTCGACGAATGCGTTCCGCTGCCTTCGGCGAGATGCGCGACGATCTGATGGCCGAAAAGGTCAAAATCGATCCAATGGTCCGAACTTCGGCCTTCAGGGCAGCCAAGCACGGTGCCGTAAAACACACGGGCCGCCTCCAGATCATTCACGGGAAACGCTAAATGAAAGAGATTTTGCATAAGTATTGCGATTATAGTGGATATTGCCGTTTTACACTCATACGCCACCGAAAAGTTGACTTTTCTCTCCACCGTACATAGAATAGCTAGTTTGCGCTTATTACCTTGCGCATCGCTTATATTCGGCGAAGGAAAAGGAACTATGAAACAAGATATTCACCCGTCATACAACGAGATCTCAGTGGTCTGTGCCTGCGGACATACGTTCAAAACACGTTCAACCCTTGGCGAAGATCTTCACGTGGAAATTTGTTCGGACTGCCATCCGTTCTTTACCGGCAAGCAAAAGCTGGTTGATACGGCTGGTCGCGTCGATCGATTCAACAAACGCTATCAGCGCGGCGCCGCGGCTGAAGCTTCCAAGTAAGAGGACGGTCTTGCAGATCGAGACTTACAATTATTAGCTATTTAATTTTTGACGCCGTCCTTGAAGCGCCGACGTCCTTTGGTTCGCCCTTTTTTCAAAAAGAGTGTAAAGACCATAGGAAAAGGCCAAGAAGCAAGGCGGCGTTATTCATTTTATCTATTTAGAGAGAAATGGCTATCGACTGGAACTCGATGTTCATGCCGACGGAATCGATCCTAGAGGTCGTGATCCGCGGCAC
>DAORTR010000131.1:0-6436 GCA_035432765.1 Pyrinomonadaceae bacterium | reverse complement strand
CCGCAAGCGGAAAGAACGCCCGTAAAGCCTTTGTATATGCAAGATACGGGTCGTTGGAGCGAAGAACGGCAATGTCCTCGCGATCCAGCTTAATACCTTCGGCGAGAAAGATCGCCGAAGCCCGCGTCTCGTTGATCTGCGAGGTATATTTCGGGTTCGCAAGGAACGTGATCTCACCGTTTTCGGCAAGGTCGAGGCCCGCGGCGGACGTTATCTCAAAAGCGTTATCGCCTCTTTCGATGATCGAATCCGTCTTGTCTGCAAGGTCTGATAATTTCATTGCTAATAATTGTTGAAAAAACTCTGCGCGATATGCAAGACTATTTGTAGCAGACAAAAGGTTTCGTATAAAGACATCCCCGTCTTTTGCAGCGTCTATCCAATCAACTATTTTCTTGATCAGCCGGAGGTATCGATTTTTTTATGACTGATACGAGTGTCGCTAAACAGCGAGTAAACACGCCTGAAACCTTTAACCACCGCCCGAACCACTCCGCCCAAAGTGCAGCCGGCGGCCGTTGGAGCAGCCTTATCGCCACGAATGCCGCCATAGCGATCGGCAGCCGAATTCACGGCTCAAAATCCGAGATCTATGTTAACGGAATGTGCGTTGATCTGGGCCGGAACAAAACAAGCTGTCCGAGCATCGTCATCGTCAACGGTGAGCCGAAATTCAGCGACGGGCGCGAGATCCTGCAGAATCCGACCGTCGTCTTGGAGACCGTCGCGAACGAAGTCGATCCGCTCGGGCGTGCGGAAAAGCTCGAAGGCTACTTAGCTCTTCCGAGCATCAAAGAATGTCTTCTTGTGCGTTCCGACCAGATGCGGATCGAGCACTACGCGCGTCAGAACGCCAAGCAGTGGCTCTACAAGATCTACGACGAACGCGATGACGTTGTCTCGATCGACACGCTGAACTGCAAAGTGTCCGTTGCCGAGATCTACGCAAAGGTGGACGTTAAGCTCTCCGGCCTTAGCTCAAAAGCGATAAATTAAGTAAGCCCTGAAAGTAGAACCGCCCGTGTAACGCGGGCGGCCTGAATTTCAAATTTCGGGATATCAGCGGCTGACCAAGCTACTTTCGCATCATCGTCTGCTGCTCGGATTTGACGAGCCAATCGCCGTCGCGCTTTACGAACGTGTCGGTTATGCGTGCCTTTCCGGAAGCTCCGTTCTTGAGTGTGATGTTCTGCGTGTATTGAAAGACGGCGGAATCTTCGCTAAAACTTAGGACCTCGGCGTCCGAGATCACAAAGGTCTTGACGGTCCGTTCTCGCTTGATGTCGGCGAGCGCTTCGTTTTTGCTCTGAACCTTGCCATCGACTCCCGTCAGCACGAAATCTTCGGTCATATTTTTTGCGAGAAACGAAATGTCGCCGTCGAGAACGGCCTGCGTAAGGTTCTTTTCGAGCAGGAGAAGTTCATTAAAGACGTCTTGCTTTGACTGTACGGGTTTTGCCGGGGCTTGGGCAGCATTTGCCGCGGGTGGCTGCTTCGTGGCGTCTTTGTCGTCTCCGATCTGACAGGCATACATCACGAAGGCTATTAGTCCAAGGGCAAGCAGCGATCTCATAAAATCCGTCCTTTCTAGTTAAATATCGGCAGTAGGAATTACGCGGTTAGTATCGTATGGATCGGGATTAAATTCAATAGCGAAAATAAGAAATCAAATCGGTGGCAATTGGACGGCAGAACACGACCGCTACATCAAACTCACTGGGTCGATCTCGACATAGACGAACCTCATTTCGACGCCTCTGCCTTCTGCCTCGGCGAGCGCGATATCGAGAACGCTTCGCAGCGCCCGACGCGATTCCGAACGCAGGATCAACTGCATACGATACTCGTTCTTGAGGCGGGCGATCGACGCGGACGCAGGCCCGACGATCCGGACAGTTTTTGCAGGATTTGCTGCGTCGAGGAATCGACGAATTGCGGTCGCGATGCTCTTTGCGCGCGCGAGTTCGCGATGCCGCACCATTATCGAAGCCAAGGCAACGAACGGCGGATAGCGAAAATTCTCACGGAATTTGAGTTCGTCCGCGTAAAATCCTTCGTAATCCTGCGCCATCGACCGCTGCAGAGCGTAATGATCGGGATGATAGGTCTGGATGACGACGCGACCGTGTTTTTCACCGCGGCCGGAGCGACCGGCGACCTGCGTGATCATCTGGAACGTCTTCTCCGCAGAGCGAAGGTCAGGCAGACCAAGACCGATATCGACGCCGACGACCCCGACGAGCGTTACGTTCGGGAAATCGTGCCCCTTAGCGATCATCTGCGTGCCGACGAGCATATCGATGCGGCCTTCGGCAAAATCAAGCAGTTTCTGCTCAAGCTCGCCTTTCCGCGTGATCGAATCACGGTCAATGCGTTCGATCTTGAGCGCGGGAAACTTTTTCGCGAGTTGGTCGGCGATGTTTTCGGTGCCTTCGCCGACGAAGTATAGGAACTCGCTCCCGCATTGCGGACAGATGCGCGGCGCGGGCATTCCGAAGCCGCAGTAGTGGCACGTCAGACGGGCGTCGCGTCGGTGGAAAGTAAGCGTAATGTCGCAGTTCTCGCATTTGATCGTCTCGCCGCAACTCCTGCATAACACGAATTGCGAGAATCCGCGGCGATTCATCAGTACGATGATCTGCTCGCCGCGTGAAGCGGTTTCGCCGATCGCCTCAAGCAGCTTCGTCGAAAGGGCAACGTCTTTGCCCGCACGCTTAAAGACCTCTCGCATATCGACGAGTTCGGCAGCCGCAAGGTTCCGTCCGCCGATACGTTCCGGCATCGAGAGAAGCGTGTATTTGCCGTTCAGGGCGTTGTGGTACGATTCCATCGCCGGCGTCGCAGAACCGAGCACGGCGACCGCTCCGGCAAAATTTGCCCGAACAACAGCAACATCGCGTGCGTTGTAAAACGGTGATTCGCGTTGGCGATAAGAACTGTCGTGTTCTTCATCGACGATGATAAGGCCGATGTTCTCAAGCGGAGCAAAGACCGCCGAGCGTGTGCCGATCGCTACGCGGGCGCCACCTGCGCGAATACGACGCCATTCGTCGAACCTTTCGCCCTGCGAGAGTCCGGAATGCAGTATCGCGACCGTCGTGCCGAATGCGGCACGCAGTTGCCGCGAGAACACGGGCGTAAGAGCGATCTCCGGCACAAGCATCAAAGCCGAACGCCCCATCGCGATCGCGTGCCGTATAGCGCGGAAGTAAACCTCGGTCTTTCCGCTGCCTGTTACACCGTGCAGAAGGTAAGACTTGAACTCGCTCTCGTCGATCGCGTCGGTTATCTGTCCGAGAGCGGCGTTCTGGTGCTCTGTAAGGGCAATCTGAGGCCGTTCCGGCAACTTTTCCGCCGAAAAAGGGTCTCGATGTATATCCTGGATGAAAACGTCCAGGAAACGCCTCTTGACGAGCGTATTGACCGGCGAGGCTCCGACGTTCGCGGAGTCGAGAAGATCGGTCCAGAGCATTTCACCGCCGGCGGCGGCAATTGCTTCGAGGATAGCGTTTTGAGTTTCGTTGAGCGGCTTCGTTTGGTCAGCCGATAGAGGATCAAGCAATTTGACGGCCTTTCGGCGCTTTGGGCGAACCTTTTCGCTGTTGATTCCGGCGGGAAGCGCGGCCTTGAGCGTTTCGCCCCAGAATGACGCGTAATAATCCGCCGTCCATTCCGTAAGGCGAAGGATCTCAGGAGTAATGAGCGATTCATCGTCAAGGAGTTCGATGAACGGGCGAAGTTTCTTGATATCGACATCGAGGTCCGCCGGTAGTTCGCTATGAACCGCCGCGACAACGCCGATCAGGCGCCGCTTGCCAAAAGGCACGCGTACACGTCGGCCCAATTCCGGTCGCGTCGCAGCATCTTGCGGCACCGTGTAGGTAAACAAACGCTTGAGCGGTACCGGAAGAGCGACCTCGACGAAATTGGCCGCCTCGGAGCTTGGTTTTGTTGCCGTTAGCGTCAATGTGTCTGTCATTTTACAGGATGTTGCATCGAGCCGCTATCTGAGGGCGTGCGGTAAGCGGAGGAGTAAGTTTTAGGTTAGAATGTTGAGAATGGACGAAATGTTTGCGACCGAAAAGACAAAGCGAAAATTCAACCCCGTGTTTTTGCTCGGGATCGTCATCGGCGTGGCCGCGCTCGCGGCGGTGTTTTATTACCTGTCGCAAAAGCCATCGATCGAAGATCAGACGCAGCGGCTTCTCGACACGGCCTTTAAGCCGGGAAGCCCCGAATTCGCTGAACTCAACAAAGATATAATCATCGCGACCAACGACAATGAGACGATCGAATCACCGACCGGCTTGGGCACGATCTCGATGTTCATAAAGGGACAGATCCACAACAAAGGGACTCACGATATTTCGGTGCTCGAGGTGAATGTATCGGTCGTCGATCGGCAAAAACAGGTCGTCAAAGAGCGGCGTCTGCTCTTTGTGCCCGGCCAGCAGCCGATCTTAAGGGCGGGCGAGACCGTCCCCGTTTCGCTCACGCTCGACGGATTCTCCCCAAAGGCCGAACGCGCCCTCATCTACTGGCGCGTAACCGCCATCAAACCCGTTTCGTAAAATTCCTTAGCTTTGCCCTTTAAAAGCTAATTTTCTAAAATCGAACTATATGACTGAAGGCGAAGATTTTACGGTCGCGCTAAGCGATCCAGAGATCATTGAACCGATGATGCAAGTGCCGGCAGAACTTCCCGTGCTGCCGCTCAGGGACATCGTTATTTATCCGTTTATGATCGTGCCCCTTTTTGTATCGCGCGATCGTTCGATAAAGGCTGTCGAAGAAGCGCTGAACGAGAATCGAATGATCCTTCTCGTCTCGCAAAGGGATGTGAACAAGGAGGAGCCGACGCAGGATGACCTTTATAAAATGGGCACGGTCGCAATTATTATGCGGATGCTCAAACTGCCTGACGGACGCATCCGTATTCTCATCCAAGGGCTTTCGCGCTGCTCGGTGGACAGCGTCGATTCAAACGGCAACCATATTCGAGCAAAGGTTACGCCTATAACCGAGCCGCTCGCCCCGGACAATTCTCTCGAAACCGAGGCATTGATGCGGAACGTTCGAGGATCAATGGAGCGTGCGACTAGTTTGGGTAAACCGATCTCGCCTGAGGTCCTTGCGATAATTGCGAATCTCGATGACGCCGGCCGTCTTGCAGACCTTTCCGCCTCGAACCTCGACCTTCGGCCCGAGGCGGCACAGTCCGTCCTTGATATCGCCGATCCGATCCCGCGGCTTCGTCGCGTGAATGAACTTTTGAGCAAAGAGATTGAAGTGCTCACTTTCCAGCAGGAGATCAACAGCCAAGCCCGTGCCGATATCGATCGCTCGCAGCGTGAGTACTTCCTGCGGCAGCAGATGAAGGCAATTCAGGGCGAACTCGGCGAAGGCAACGAACTTTACGAAGAGGTCGAGAATTATCGCGAAAAGGTTACTGAGGCGAAAATGCCCGAGCCTGTTCAGACCGAAGCTCTTCGGCAGTTGAAGAAATTCGAGAGAATGCATCCTGACGCCGCCGAGACCGCGACGCTGCGAAATTGGCTCGACATTATGATCGAACTTCCGTGGTCGAACGCCTCGGACGACAACCTTGATCTCGCGGAGGCTCAAAAGGTGCTTGACGAAGATCATTACGGCCTGCCGCGAGTCAAAGACCGTATCATCGAAGCCCTCGCGGTCCGCAAACTCCGTGAAAAGCCGAAGGGATCGATACTTTGCCTCGTCGGCCCGCCCGGAGTCGGCAAAACTAGCCTCGGACGGTCCGTCGCTCGCGCTATCGGCCGCAAATTCGTGCGTCTGAGCCTCGGCGGGCTTCACGACGAAGCCGAAATTCGCGGTCATCGACGCACATACGTCGGAGCGATGCCCGGCCGCATCATTCAGGCGATCCAACAGGCGGGAACGAACAACCCGCTCGTTATGCTCGACGAGATCGACAAGGTCGGTGCCGATTTTCGCGGCGACCCGAGTTCGGCGCTTCTCGAGGTGCTCGACCCCGAACAGAATTTCGCGTTCAGGGACAACTATCTCGGCGTTCCGTTCGACCTCTCGAACGTGATGTTTATGACGACCGCCAATATGCTAGACACCATTCAGCCCGCTTTGCGCGACCGAATGGAGGTGATCGTCCTTTCCGGCTATACAGCGAACGAGAAGCTCGAGATCGCCCGTCGCCACGTCATCCCCAAACAGATCGAAGAGACCGGCCTCACCGATAAGGATCTAAAGTTCGACAAACGAGCAGTTCTCCGCATCATAACCGAATACACACAGGAAGCCGGCCTTCGCCAACTCGAACGCGAGATCGGCAAGATCTGCCGCAAGGTCGCGCGCCAAAAGGCCGAATCCAAGAAAAAGATCCAGCCCGTTAAGGTAACCGCCGACAATGTAACGGATTTCTTACGCGTGCCGAAGATCCACA
>DAORTR010000130.1:0-6453 GCA_035432765.1 Pyrinomonadaceae bacterium | reverse complement strand
TCACGACGCCGCCGAGAATTGCCCAATTCGACGGCCTTTCGCCGATAAAGAGGAATACCCAGACGGGATTCAGGAGCGGTTCGATAAAGCCGATAATGCTCGCGTCGAGCGGACGCGTTCCGCCGTAAACGCCCTTAATAAAGAGCATATAGGCGATCCCGATCTGAATGATTCCCAAGAAAGCAGAGGCAAAAACGTCGCCGGTCGTCATCACGGGAACTGCCGATATCCCGTAGGGAAGCATTACTACCGCGAGCAGAAAGTTGCCGTAAATGACCGTAACAACAGGGTTTCCGGTCAGTTCCTTCGGCATATCGGCGTCATCAGCCGCGGCGGAAGCGGGAAGCGACGGCGGAGAGTCGATCTCGCCAGACGCTTTCGGGTGCTTCAACAGCATTATGTAAAGGCCGTAGAAAACGCCGCTCGCAAGTGCCGCAAGGTTGCCGCGATAATCGCTCACCTCAAGCTTGCCGACGAAAAAGAGCGACATTCCGCCGATGCACAAAATGACCGTAAATAGATCGCGCAGATGGAATTTCTCGCCGATGATGAACGGCGACAGAACAAGGATGTAGATCGGCGCCGTGTACTGCAGGAAGATCGCATTGGCGCTCGTCGTGTTCTTTGTCGCCCAGACGAATAGGAAGAGCAGCAAAGCGTAGGCAACTGATGCGAGAGCTTGGACAAAATTGAGCTTCAGGCCGCGCTTATAAGTGAATATCAGTACGGTCAGCCCGGCGAGAAACGATCGGAAAAACGTGAGTTGAAACGGGTCAAGCGTCGTGATCTTGATGAAAAGCCCGCCCGTGCTCCACAACAGGACGCCGAAAACGACGTACAGATACGGCGGAAATCTGCTCTTGCTCAAGTGCACACGAAATTATAACGGCACGCCCCGGAATTCCAAATGAAGGCAAAACGGCCGGCGAGTTATTCGCTCGCCGCGTCGTTTTCTTGAGCCGCGTCGTCCTCTTCGCGGACATTGGCGCCGGAGGCGATCACTTCGCGTAGATGCTTTGCGGAGGTCGTCGCGGGTTCGAGTTCTAGTTCCTCGACGTTCTTATATATCTGTTTTCCAAAGACCCCGTTCCAGGGCGGGATCACAAGCGTAACATTGCCGTGAGCGCGGGCCTGACAAGCAAGGCGTAAATATGGGAGCTCTTCGTCGGGTTGGTTGTAACCCTGCAGCTTCACATTGTAGCGTTCGCGACGGTGCACAGGGTCGAGCTTCTCCTTGCCGCCGAGTACGCCTACCCAACAAGTTCCGCATGCGGCCGCAGTGCATTCTAGCGGGATCGGACCTTGCCAACAGCGTTTGTCGAGGGATCTCCAATCGCGACTGCGGTCTTGCCCGGCAGCCTGCGTGATCTCCTGGTCGTCGTAAACCTGAAACTTGCCCGCGTATCCTTCAGACGCGTATGCGACAGAGAACTTTTTATCTACTGTCTTCAAGAACCCGAAAAGGCCTTGGGAATCATCCTTTTCGCGCGCGCTGGCGACGGAATTTGCCGAGCCTGCCATTGTGCCCGTCGGTTTTGCAACGTCTCCCGCGGTCTTTCGAAATTCGTCCGCGCCGACTTGGTTGAATGTCGCAAGTCCGACGGCCGATATTGCATTCACGAGAGTTTGGTCAACGCCGGCCTTCGTCGCGGCACTGGCCCCGACAGCCTTTATCAGGTCAATAAGCGATACCTTCGCATCGGCCTTAAAGCTTTCGGCTTCTTCGTTTACGGCAGCCTTCACGCTCTTCCAATATCGATGTCCGTAGAGGAAATGGTGCGACGTGTCGATCGAATCTTCAAGCATATAATCGCCCTGAAGGCTCAGTACACGCTCGGCCTCTTTGCGATCTTCGGCCTGTTCGATATATAGGCGAAGTTCGAGCGGAAAGAAGCGGAACCAGATCCTGACGGCGTCCTGATCGACGGCGTGAATTGCCGGCTGAAGTTCCTCGACGGCCGCGAGCCAGTCAGCTTCGGAAAATGTGCGTAGGAGAGAGAAAAGTTCGTTTGCCATATCGATTTTTGACCAAACTTAAATTCAATCAAAATCACGGCGGAATGACAAACGGATGCGAACCTTCAAGAGATTTTTTTGCCAACGAAATGCACGACTGGGCACGAAAAGAAGGGAATGGAATTTGGGATCTTTGTCAGTTTCTGCCGATCAAAACCGAGCAAGCCTCAAGTAAACAGATCCTCAAGAGACAGCTTTGCGGGTTCGACGCGCGTTAGGCGACCGCCGCTTGTTCGAATTAGACTGAGAACTGCGTCGAGATCGCTTTCGTCGAGTATCTGTATGTTCGCGCCGTCGGGAGTCGGTTCGATCGAAGCTCCGGCGATAAATTCGACCGAAGAGCGTATCTCATCGGCCCTTACGCCTTGAACTTCAACGATCAGCGAACGTCCGGCGTTGTCCTTTGCGAGAAGTTCGCCGAGGCGGCCCGAAGCCGCGAGCTTTCCGCCCCGCAGGATCGCAACTTCATCGCACAGCGCTTCGATATCCGAGAGAATGTGCGTTGACATAAAGACCGTTACGCCCTGCGCCCTTAGGTTCGCGATCAGATCGCGTATTTCGCGTCGTCCGATCGGATCTAGGCCCGACATCGGTTCGTCGAAGAAAACCAGCTCCGGGTCATTTATGAGCGATTGAGCGATGCCGACACGCTGAAGCATTCCCTTCGAGAACTTCCGTAGTTGCCGACGGCGGTCTTTTTCCGCGAGCCCGACCGAGGTGAGAAGTTCGTCGGTCTTTCGCTTTCTCGCGGCATTATCAAGCCCGAAAAGCCGCCCGAAATAATCCATCAACTCGTTCGCCGTCAGATAATCGTAAAAGTACGGGCTTTCCGGACAATAACCGATCCGGGCGTGCATCGCGGTGTCGGCGACATTCTTTCCCAAAACCGTCGCGGTTCCGGCTGTCGGGAAAATGAGACTCATCAGGATCTTGATCGTAGTCGTTTTTCCCGCGCCGTTTCCGCCGAGAAATCCGAATATCTGCCCGCCTTTTACCTGCAAATGAAGGTCGTCGAGAGCAAGATTGCGTTTCTTTTTTAAGAAACCCGTCTCGTACTCTTTCGACAACCCTTCGATCTCGATCACGTGCTCCATAATTTGTTCCTCCAAATGTGAATGAAAAGTGCGAGTAATCCGAGCCATGCACAAGCAGAAACAACCTTTGCCCATCCAACATAAGACGGCTCCACGAATCTGAGTTCCACGCGTGCGACTTCGCTGGGCAGCGGTACATCGATCTGACCGTGATTTCCGATCCTTACATCTGCTGCCTGTCCGTTTACAACTGCGTGCCAACGCGGATAGTAGAATGTCGCGATCGATGCCGAGTTAGTCACACCTTTTCTTACTGTGAAACTTCGCTGCTTCGGCTCCCACTTATCGATCTTGATCGCGCGACCGCCAGCGACGACGCGTTCCGATTGTGCCAACGCTCCGCTTGTGGCCCAAACCGGCCACCAACAGTCGCAGCCTGTCGTCCCATTCACTATTTGGAGCTGGGCGTTGATCGCAACACGATCATGATATGCCGGCCCACGCACGACCATCACGTCAACGAATGCAACGGCGGCCAACGCCACCGCCAGGCTGACCGCGGGCAGACCGACGGGCTTTGAACCGCCCGCTTCAAAGAGCTTTGATATTCCTGCCGACGCAAATACAGCAAGGAAGGGACCAACGACTGCCAGCCACCTCCATGGAAACTGCACTCGCTGTAAGAAGCTGAGCGTGCTCCAGATCGGCAAAGAGAGAAGTGTCGTCATCACGATGCAGATCGCGAGCGTCGTCCCTAAAGCAAAAATGCTTCGCGTTCGTTCGAGCTTGCGGCCGATCAATAACGCGATCGTTGGGATCGTCAACAGCACAGTCGCGGTGACCATCAAGTCAGCGAACCAAAGATTCAGGGACAATACGTCTGCTCCGAAAAAGTGCGACGGCAGCAGCAAGAAATTATTCCGAAAGCTCCACGTCGCTTCAAAATATCGAGGAGCATTATGTGCGACCCACGAAAGCTCAGGCACCCAACGGGTCCAGTAAAATGCCGTCAGCACCGCACTGAGCACTGCCGCCGCTGCGGCACACACAATCGCTGCCGTTGCCGTGTTCCGACGAAGCAGCAACCCAAAATAAAGGGCCATCGTGCACCCACCGACGATCGTCATCGGCAAATGCGTCAGCAGAAGAAGCGCGCAAAAGAATGCCAGTCCGAGAGCCTCTGTCCATCTTGGTTTGTCGCAAAGCCTTGCGATGAAAAGAAAACACCATGGCAAAATTGCCGTCGCAGCAAACTCGCCAAGCAATGCGTTATTGTACACCTCGTTGAGATGATATGGCCCAAGGGTGTAGAGAACTGCCGCGATGGCTCCTGCTCGGGGTCCGAACTCTATTGACGCCCACGCGTACACGCCGAATGCTCCAGAAATAAAGATCAGCGTAAAGACCGAGAGGCTCGTGATATACCAGTCTCCAAGAAGATGTCCGATGACCGCCATTCCAAAATAGAGAAGCGGCGGATAGAACCGTACGCTCAGATCACCGAATCCGTTGTTGGTCTCGCTCGCAAAACTCGGAAAAAGATCGCCCCGTGAGATCGCATCATTGAAAGTCGAGACCATCTGATAATGCTGAACTTGATCATTACCACTCGGAATGCCGAACAGGTAAGCAGGTGCCATCGCGACGAATGACACGAGGAGTACCACGGCGAGATACTTTGGTTCGATCGATCTGGACATTATCGTAGGCCGGATTTGCGACCTGTTGAACTCGACGTTGCCGTGCAGTTCGCCCGGTCTAATGTATAGGGTGAACCGCTTGGGTCAACGATTCGGTTTTGGGGATCGATATGAAATTCACGTCCTGCTGGAAGGCGAATCTTCAAAAGGATCGGTGTGACGTCGCGAAGGTCGGCGACGCAATGGCCAGCATTTTGTTCGTATTCAGCAAGTGCAGCATTGAGTGAATCAAGATCATCCAGCGAGTCCAATTCATCGAGCAGTCGTTGCGCGGTCGCACGCGTTTGTTCGTCGCTTGCATCGGCAACCATTTGCGTGTAGATCGCGCGAGCGGTCGCGCGGCTGCCGCCTTCGCTTTTCATCGAAGCTGCCATAAGGCGCATAAATAATGCTGCACCTTCGATCTTCGAGCCTTGATCGTAAACGGCCGCCGCATCGTCATAGAGTTTCGCACGCCAATAGATATAGCCGAGATGCTGATATAGGCGCCATTCGTTGGGGTTATTTGCGATCCCTTTTTTTGCGATCGCAATAGCCTGTTCGCCGTCGATCGCGGGCAGGACCATCGCTCCGTATGCGTATGGCGCGATAAAATGCGGGTCAAGGTCCGTCGCGCTGTCGAGCATCGGATAGAGAAGCCGCGGGTCGAGATTTCGCAGGTCATCGAGCCGCAGGTCTTCCTTTGAATTTACAACCTTGTCGCCGATGTACTGAAGGGCACGCATCCAATACCAATCCGCGGCCAAGCTGTCCATGCCCAGCATAAAGCCTTTCAATTCACGGCCCTTCACAAAAAGATCCGCGTCGTTATAACTCTCCGGCAACGGCGGTTTCCTCGACGCTACAAGGTCGCTCAGCGGCGAAAGCGCGGCAAACCCGGCGATGACGATCGCGATCGGCAAGACAATTTCCTTTATGAGCGAGCGGCCTTTCATTTGAAATTTCGCCTCTTGAAAATGACCGCCGTTACGGTAAGCAAGATCACGTCGTACACAACGGCATATGCGGTCGCAAAACCGAGCATCGACGCCGGCGGATGCTGGCCGATCGCGGCATTCGAGATGACCGTGAAATTTGAAAAATTCGGCAGCAGATAATAGATGATGTTAAAGAAAACGAGTGCCGCGTCCGAACCCATCGACTGTGCCAGATCGCGCAGGCTCGAACTGAAATGCCCGATGACAAAAACAAAGAAAGTAAGAAGAGCCGACAGCGCGGGCGTCGAAAATGATGAGAACATTATCGCAACAGCCGTTATGATCGTCATTTCGAGGAAGATCAAATACACGGCCGGCCAGACGCCCGCAATGTAATTTCCTCCGCCGACATATAGCAACGCGAGCGTGATGCCGACGCCCATCACGAGCGTGTTAAAAAGCAACGTAACGCAAAAGCCCAAGTACTTTCCGAGAATGAAATTCGTGCGGCTTACGGGCTTTGAAAATATAGAGTAAACGGTGCGCTTCTCGATCTCTTTCCAAACGAGGCTCACTCCGACGAAGATCGCGATGAAGGCGCCGAAGATCAGCGTCGCGCTTAACCCAAGGTCAGTTACGACCCGCGCTTCCTGCCCCGCGGTCAATTCGCCGAGGAAGATCGCCGCCGCCGTCAAGAGCAGCACGAAAACGATCAGGTTATAAAGCACGCGGTCGCGCACCGCTTCGCGAAACGCATTGCGGGCAACCGCGTATATCGTGGAGAAA
>DAORTR010000129.1:0-6489 GCA_035432765.1 Pyrinomonadaceae bacterium | reverse complement strand
CAAAGCAGAACGAGATCATCAAGGTGATGCTCAAGGAATTTGATGAGACCGAGGCTGTAGGTATTTACCATCGGTCGAGCAAGTAACTCTAGACAATGAACACAGAAAAGCCGTATCGACGAAGGGATCTGCTCGGAATAAGAGAGCTGGCCGCTTCCGATATTATCGGCATTCTGGATACTGCCGAGAACTTTCGCGAGATATCGAACCGCGAAGTTAAAAAAGTCCCTGCACTTCGCGGAAAAACGGTTATCAATCTATTCTTTGAATCCTCGACCCGCACCCGAACGTCTTTCGAGCTTGCAGCCAAACGCCTTTCTGCGGACGCCGTTAATATTTCCGTATCTTCGTCGAGCCTTTCGAAAGGCGAGACTTTGCTAGACACCGCAGCAAATCTTGACGCGATGGCGCCGGACTGCATCGTCGTTAGGCATTCGAGCGCGGGCGTGCCGCATCGCTTGGCAAAAGTGAGTCGGGCCGCGATCGTCAACGCCGGCGACGGTGCCAACGAGCATCCGACCCAAGCTCTTCTCGACGCAATGACCATCCGCGAACATAAGGGCCAGATCGACGGGCTTTCCGTGGCCATCCTCGGTGACATCGTGCATAGCCGCGTCGCCCGCTCGAATATCCATCTGCTCACAAAACTCGGCGCAACCGTCCGCGTCGCCGGCCCGCGTACACTCGTCCCGAAGGACTTCTCATTTCTGATCCGCGACCAGGAATTTCCCGACGGCAAAAGGCCGCTCGAAGTTTGTGAGCATGTCGAGGACGCCATCCATGGCGCCGACGTGGTGATGATCCTTCGGATCCAACGCGAGAGACAAGACTCGGCGTACTTCCCTTCGCTTCGTGAGTATTCGATCCATTACGGCCTGACGAATGAACGCCTCGATCTTGCGCGCAAGGACGCGATCGTCCTGCATCCCGGCCCGATGAATCGCGGCATTGAGATCGCGTCTGACGTTGCCGACAGTTCACGTTCGCTTATTCTCGACCAGGTGAAATACGGCGTCGCCGTGCGTATGGCCGTCCTCTATCTTGCGACGGGCGGCAACCCGGCCGGCCGATAGATCATTTCCGAGCATAAATAGAAAAAACGGGCCTTTTTTGGGGGCCCGTTTTCCGTTGCCGGCCATCCAGATCTACCTAGAAGGTAAACCTAGCGCCGAATTGAAATGAACGCGGACCGCCTGTTCCGAACACGCTGTTCGAACGCTGAGACGGACGCAAGGTTGTGATCTCATTCGCCGGAGTTCCTTCGACCGGCAGAACAACATCGCTTACGTTCACGAGGTTGGCAAAGTTGAATACGTTGAACACTTCACCGATCAACTGAATGCGAAATCGTTCATTGAAGTTGAACGTTTTCGTCAGACGCAGATCCTGGGAAATGAGCGGATCTCCGCCGATCTGCGTATCCGCAGGAAGCTCGGCGATACGTACCAAGGGCGTACCCATCGGATCGGTTTGTCCCGGCGTCAGCGAATCGTTGTACGCCCGGATCAGATCGTTGAGGTGGCCGACCGTTCTAACGTTCCGACCGATCGAACCGCCTGTCGTTCCCGGCAGGTAGGTTGCGAACGTTCCGGTTCCGCTCATATCAATGCTGTTCGGCAGAAAGACGCTTTGGGGCGTTCCGCTGAACATCGTCGAGATCATTGAAACCGTCCAGTTTCCGAGAAAGTTCCGCTTGAACCAGTTCTCGTCCTTCTTGAACCACGGCGTATCGTAAACCGTGCTGAATACGAAACGATGACGCCGATCCAGCCCCGACGGGCCGAAATCGGCACGCAGATTATTCAAGTTGGTAGGCGCTCCGCCAAGTCCCAAGGAATCTCCGTTGAATGCCTTAAAGCTGGACAACGCGTAGCTTGCCGTGAATTGAAATCCGTTCTTGAACCGGCGATCGATCCTGGCGAGCAATCCCTTATAGGTGGAGTATGCAGATGAATCCGCATACGGTACGGGAACCGGAAACGACGCAAGTCTCGGGCCTGCGACCGAATCCGCCTGATTGATGTCAAAAACATTGACCTCGTTCAGGCCTTTGCGGTAATTGAAATCGACCTGTCCGATCAAGTTCCACGGCAGTTCTCTCTGCATACCGATCGAATACTGAAGCGAATATGGCACCTGAAAATTGCTCGAGAAGATCGGGCCCGAAACACTATCCGTGCATTCAAGTCCGGTCGGAAGCGAGCAGTTCGTCAGTCTCGATTCGAGATCGGTGCGGATCGAAGGATAGAGCGTTAGCATCTGCGCGAGGGTTATCTGCCCGCGCGTAAATCGTCCGTCGCCGCCGAATGGATCCAAAAGCGGACTGATGATCGCCGTTCCGACGAGGAATTGCTCCGCTCCGACCGGGCCGAGATCGGCACGTTCGAACAGACGTAGGTTGTCGATCGTGTTGTCGTAATAGACGCCAAAACCGCCTCGTACGATCGTCTTTCCATCGTTGAACGGATCCCACGCAAATCCGACCTTGGGCGACCAATTGTTATTGTCTCGCCCTGCGGGTGCGGTTCCCTTTTCGAAGAGCGGAGCGATCACCGCCGGACGCGCAAGGTCATGATTCCAAAGGTTGGAATCCCATCGGTAGCCGACGCCGTAATTGAATGTCAGATTCGGACGGATACGCCACGAATCGCCGCCATAGAACGAAATGCGGTTGTTGATGGTCGGCCCCTTGCTGTTGAACGGAAGGTTGGGGCTGCCAACACCCATTGAAATGTCCTGAACAAACAGGTTCATAAAATCGGCTTCAGTGTTGAGCGGAAGTGTGTCACCTGCCGCATCGGTCGCGAACAAACGAATGCGAACCGGATTCGCGAAGACGAACAGTCCGCCGATCGATGTACGCTCGTAGTTTCCGCCGAACGTCATTGTGTGGTCCCCGTGGATCCACGTAATGTCGTCGCGAAACTGAAGACGCTTTTGGGGAGTTTCCTGCGGCGAGACCGCATTCGTTCCTGAACGCCAATCCTGTTCAGGATTCAAACGGATCTCCGGGACGCCGGCAACGAACGGATTGATCGCGTTCTTGAAATTGCTGTAATTGACAACAAGATTGTTGCTGATGTTCGGGCCGAAAACATATGTCAGTCCGCCGACGAAGTTGTGGGCGCGATTCGTGATCAACTGATCGTTGGATTGAAAGATCCCGCTTGCGCTTTCACGCGGCATGATCCCCGAACCCGGAGGGAACGGATTCTGAGCCTTGTTGTCATTGAAAGAATAGCGGAAGAACGCCGCCGCGTTTTTGGTCACTGTCCAATCCACCTTGCCCGTGAACAAGGTTTCATCGAACGGATTCCCCGAAAATCCCGCGAAGTTCGGTGCCCGCAGCGGATTGTAGATGGACGAACCATCCTGATTGTTCCGCTCGTAGCTCGTAAAGAAAAAGAGTTTGTTCTTTACGATCGGCCCGCCTATCGTTCCACCGAACTGTTGACGGTCGAACGGAACTCGAGTTGCCTGTGCCGCGAGCGGCAGTCCGTGCGCAGCATCAAGGCGGCTAAGGCCCGGAAACGCTGCAAGCTTATCGTCGCGCGCAAAGATGAATGCGTTGCCCTTGAACTCATTCGACCCCGAACGCGAAACGATATTGACCGAACCGCTTGCGGTCGCGCCCGTTGAAAGGCTAAAGTTCGAAAGTCCGATCTGGAATTCCTGTACGATCTCCTGCGAGAAATTCTGCACGGTCGTTCCTACGACATTGTCCACGACCGAACCACCATCAACCGTGATCTGTGTCGAACGTCCGGCTTGCCCGCCGATCGACACGCCCGTGAAATTGGCCTTCGTCGGATCGAACGAGCCGCCGTCAACCTTTTCAGTTCCCGGCTGTAACTGCGCTAGGTCCAAAAAGTTGCGTCCATTGAGCGGAAGATTCTCGATCTGCCGCGTCCCGACAACTCCGGAAACGGTGCTGTCGCTACGCTCGATCTGAGCCTCGCCGCCGGCCGCTACAACTACGGTCTCGGTGGCGCCGCCGATCTGAAGCGAAACGTCTGCGGAGGCGATCTGACCGACCTGAACTTGAACGCTTTCAAGTACCGTCTGCTTGAAACTCGCAGCGGTCGCCTTGACCTCGTAGTTTCCGGGCTGTAATTGAAGAATGCGGTATTGACCGCTGTTATTCGTCACCGCAGTTCTGCTGGCATTCGTCGCCAAATTGCGAACCGTTACGGTCGCGCTGGGGACGACTGCTCCTTGCGGATCAGTTATTGTTCCTTGGATCGATCCGAATGGATCCTGGGCAGATGCCGCTGAAGCAAAAAGGGAGACAAAAAGAACAAATACAAGAAGTGGTATTCTCATTTTTCAACTCCTTAAAAAATTACAAAGAAATCGAAAGATGCTATACTTCTCAGTATTCGACGGCGGAAACGCAGTCGAACAATGAGTCTGAAGAAGTCTCATTCGAGCTTAGAGCCTTTGGATCCGGCGGGATATTTCGCGATAGAACGCCGTTTCCTTAGGCTTTAAGTATGTATAGCGCCAGTCTTTCTTGAAAGACCTCGTAACAAATGGCTTTCTTCAAAAAAAGCCGCCTAAAAAGCTGCAATTCAGCCTTCACTATTTCCAACGCAAACTTTGAACCAGAAGTTTCCCTTCAGTGTCTGATGTCGATTTTTTCGGGGGAAAATGCGATATCTGCAGGAGGTAGGTCGTCCAAAGCCGTTCGTTGAGAAGCACAAAATTGAAAATTTCGGATGCGTATCCATAAATTTAATTTTTCATAACTCCCGTGCCCACAACAAAACCTTATAACAGCCGATTTATATTGGATAACTCAAGCGCAGTATTGGTTGCCTAACTGACAAATTTTTCCGCCGTACGTATCATTTTCGGTCAAGACGTTCAGCGAACAAGCAAGGTTTGTAATATAATCTGCACGAGACCAAAGACCATTATTTCCCCTCCGATCACGAATGAAACTTCTTATCGCCAACGGCCATCTTATCGTCCCGTCCGCAGACCAAAATAGCGGGAAGGACGTGCTTATCGAGGGCGGCAAAGTTGCCGCTTGGCTCGACCGCGGCGAGGCCGTTCCCGAAGGATGTGAGGTCTTTGACGCAAGCGGGATGATCGTTGCGCCGGGCTTTATCGATATGCACGTACACCTGCGAGAACCGGGGCACGAGCATAAAGAGTCGATCGCGTCCGGATGCGCGGCGGCCGTCGCAGGCGGTTGGACAAGCGTCTGCCCGATGCCGAACACGAATCCCGTCAACGACAACGCCGCGATCACACGATATATGATCGAGCAGGCCGAGAAGTCGCAGCTCGCGAACGTCTTCCCGATCGGGGCGATCACGAAGTCGTCCGACGGCACCGAACTCGCCGAAATGGGCGAGATGAAGGCCGCAGGTGCGGTCGCGGTCTCAGACGACGGACGTCCTGTTCCGAACGCTGGGATTATGCGCCGTGCGATGCAGTACGCGGCGGATTTTGGCTTGCCGGTGATCGATCATTGCGAGGACAAGTCGCTCTCTTCGGGCGGCGTAATGCACGAAGGCAAGATGTCGTTGCTGCTCGGCCTAAAGGGACTTCCCGCTCTTGCTGAAGACATCGACGTCGTACGCGATATTCTGCTCGCACACGACACGGGAGCGCACATCCACATAGCGCACATCTCGACCGCCGGGGCCGTCGACGCAGTTCGTCGTGCCAAAAGCGAAGGCGTCAAGATCACATGCGAGGTTGCGCCGCATCACTTCACGCTGACCGACGCCGCCGTCGCCGGCCTTCACAAAATCGCGAGCGATAGCGTCGGGGCGAGTTCGGCATACGACACGAACACGAAGATGGCGCCGCCGCTTCGAAGCGAGGAAGATCGCGAGGCGTTGCTCGAAGGTTTGCGCGACGGCACGATAGACGCGATCGCAACCGACCACGCGCCGCATCACGCCGACGAAAAATCGCTTGAATTCGACCGTGCGCCGTTCGGCGTCACGGGGCTTGAGACCGCCGTCGGGCTTGCGTTCACGGAGCTCGTGCATCGCGGGGTGATCGATCTCGTGCGTCTCGTCGAACTCTGCTCGACGAACCCCGCACGCATACTCTCGCTCGCCGGACGCGGTTCGCTCGCGGTCGGTTCCATCGCCGACGTTACGATCCTCGACCCCGAAAAAGCCTGGGCGTTCAACGCGTCCGACTCGCGTTCGAAGTCAAAAAACACGCCGTTCGACGGCCGCGCTTTCACGGGCAAAGCCGTCGCCACGATCATTTCCGGCCGAATCGTGTACAACGAACGCTAAATGTCGCACAACGATCTAGAAATTGCGTTCAACCGCGCGAAAGTTTGCGATAACCGAATGAATTTCGCGTTCAACCGAGCAAAATGTCATTCAACCGAGTACAAATGCCTTTCAACTGAACGCAAATGCCTTTCAACCGAGCAAAAGTGTCGTTCAACTGAACGAAAGCACCTCTCAACCGAGCAAAAGTGTCTTTCAACTGAAACGAAAGTACCTCTCAACC
>DAORTR010000128.1:0-6709 GCA_035432765.1 Pyrinomonadaceae bacterium | reverse complement strand
TCGCGGATCAGCGTGCCTTTGCCGCCGCCGGATGGAGAACTGATGATAATAAGATTTCCGATCATTGGGATAATTCCAGCTTCAAAAATTTCTAGGTGCGGAAGCGTTATTCAATATTTTGCACCTGCTCCCGAATTTTTTCGATCTCGCTCTTTATCGCGAGTGCGTTCTCTTTGACGCTCAAGTTATTCATCTTTGACGTGATCGTGTTCGCTTCACGATTCAGTTCCTGCGTCAGAAAATCGAGACGCTTTCCAACGTCTTTGTCTTGGGACATTATTTGACGAAAATGATTGATGTGAGCTTTCAGACGCGTGATCTCCTCGGAAATATCGACGCGGTCGGCGAGATACGCAACCTCCTGAGCGAGTCGTGCGGGATCGGGTTCGGCGGCCTTGCCTAGCTTTTCTAAGATCACGTCGATACGCTTCTTCAGCCTTTCGGCGAACTCGTCCGCAACGTCTGCCGCAGCCGCCTCGATCGGGACGAGACGAGCTTCGATGCCTTCGAGCCTCGTTTCGAGTTCGTTTGCGAGAAGATCGCCCTCGGTCGCGCGCATTTTTTCTAGATCGTCGAGCGATGAAACGAGCGCGGCATGAACGGCGGATTCGATGTCGGCTCTTGCGTCTGCGCGCTTTGCGGTAATGATGTTCGGAATTCGAGCGATGACATTTACATCCGGTTCGCCGGCAAGGTCGAATTCCTCCTTGAGTTCGCTCATTGCGTTCAGAAAGCCAGAAATGAGGCCGCGATTCACTTCGTATTGAACGTCTTCCGTACGCTCTATCTGAAGGCTGAAATCGACGCGTCCTCGGTTCAGCCTAGCGGTGATCGCTCTTTTTAAGGCGTTCTCAAGATGCTGCAAGTCCGAAGGAAGTTTCAGATTCACGTCGAGAAAGCGATTGTTTACTGTCTTGAGTTCGACGGTCGCGTTCGCCGTTTCGTTAGAAACCGAACCGCGGCCAAAGCCGGTCATTGATCTCATATAATTTCAGGATGTTCTGCCTCTTCGGCGAACTGGTATTCGTAAAGTTTCTTGTATTTTCCATCGGCCGCCATCAATTCTGCGTGAGTGCCGACCTCGATGATCTCGCCTTGTTCCATTACGACGATCTTGTCCGCACGGCGGATCGTCGAAAGCCTGTGAGCGATCACGACCGTCGTACGATCTTTCGTGATATTGCCGATCGCCTTCTGCACGAGCATTTCACTTTCGGTGTCGAGAGCCGAAGTTGCTTCGTCGAATATAAGCAATTGCGCATCGACAAGCACCGCCCGCGCGATCGCGATCCGCTGCCGTTGGCCGCCCGATAGAAGCGAACCGCGTTCGCCGACCCTCGTATCGTACTTTTCACCAAGCTGCTCGATGAATCCGTCAGCGAACGCGATGCGCGCCGCATCGGCGATCTCCGCGTCCGTCGCGTCCGGTCTGCCGTACGAGATATTGTATTTTACCGTATCGTTAAAAAGCACGGTCTCCTGCGTTACGAGCGCGATCTGCTTGCGTAACGACGCAAGATCCGCGTCCCGCAGATCGATGCCGTCCCAAAGGATCGCACCTTCAGAAACGTCATACATTCGCTGCAAGAGCTTGATGAGGCTCGATTTTCCGCCGCCGCTTTCGCCGACGAGTGCAACGATCGAATTTCGCGGAATTTCGAGATCGATGTGCTTGAGGATCTGCTTCGAATGCCCTTTGTAATTGAACGAAACATCGCGGATCTCGATCTTTTCGCGAAGAGGTGCGAGGGCTAGGGCGTCGTCTTTTTCCGGCAAGTGATCGTCTTCATCGAGCACGTCCCAGACGTCGCGAGCGGCCGCAAAAGCACGCGAGATCTCGTTATGCTGACGCGAGATCTTCCGCATCGGATCGTAACTCCTAAAGAGAGCGAAAAGGAACGCAAAGAATTGCGATGCATCCATTCTCGCAGCATTGATCTCCCGGAGGCCGAAGAAGATCAAGAGGATGATCATCAGGACGCCGATGATGTCGATCGTCGGCGGCGAAAGCGCGGCGGTACGGCTGGATTTGAGATTTGCGTTCGCGATAAAGTTCGCGACACGCGAGAATCGCGAACGCTCGTGCGTTTCCGCTCGGTACGCCTTTACGATCATCTGATTCGAGAGCGTTTCCTGCGCGGTGTCCGTGAGGAGTTTGTTGCCTTCGACGGAATCTTCGGCGTAACGGCGGAGCCGCTTGCTGAATTTCGTCGTGAGGAAACCGATGACCGGAGCAACGATAATCGCGCCCAGCGTTAACCGCCAATTGTAATAAAATGCTGTCGCGAAACAGCCGACGAGGATAAAGCTCTCGCGCAGGACGTCGCGAAGATTGCCCGTAACGGCGTATTCGATCAGCGAGCAGCTCTGAACGAGCCGCGTAACGAGAAAATTCGTTCGATGCTTTTCAAAGAACGAGGACGATTGCTTCAGAAGATGGTCGTAGAGCTGCTCCCGAAGGTTCAAGATCGCGGACTGCCCGATCTTCGCCATCAGATACGAAGAGAAGTATTCTGCGACGCCCTTGCCGATCGTGAAAATGAATAGAAGGCCGGAGATCGTGAGCCAGGCCTTGAACCAATCGTCCTGCGGTATGAGCTTGTGCAGATCGAAGATCGTGGACGAGGCATTACCAGGAACCTTTACGAATTGATCGACTATCGGCACGAGCAGGCCGAGCGTCGCCGTCTCAAAAAGGGCGACCATCACCATCGCAAAAAGTGCGGCGGCGAAAAGCGCCCAATAAGGCCTTACATATGAGATCAGTCGCTTAAATTCTTCCATTGTGGCGCCGAACGGCGGCAAGCTGTGCCGGGCGTTCGCAGGCAGTTACAAACTCTTGAATATACTTTAGAATCCGTATAACTGTCCAAGTCCTTTGTTTGCAACCCGAACGCGCAATGTGTCATCTTTTCAAATAACGCGCTTGTGGAAGTCCTGTCTTCCGTCAAAACACATTAAAACTATGATGAAGAAGCTATATTTTCCTGCCGTCGCTCTTTTTGTTATTTCGGCTTTCGCAACGGCGGCGTTCGCACAGCTTGACGTCGCACGTCGGACGACCGCGATCACATATCCGCTGGATGAGGTCGTGATGGTAAATTTTCGAGGAACGACGAGATTTCCTCGAATGAAGGGCGAAGCCCGAATAAAGCGTACGAAACGTAACGGTACGGAGATCGAATTGAGCGTCTCGAAAATGCCGCGTCCGTTCGAACTTGGCGCGGGTTATGCAACATATGTTCTTTGGGCGATCTCGCCGGATGGAAAAGCAGACAACCTCGGCGAGATCAAACGCCGCGGCTTCTTTGAGTTCGATTCGAAGATCTCCGTAACGACGCCGCTGCAGACATTTTCGCTTCTGATCACGGCTGAACCGCATTTCCTCGTTCGACGGCCGAGCCAGCGGGTGATGCTTGAGAATCTGAACCCTTACGCAAAGAGCGGCAGGACGATCGGGACGGTCTCTACGGCTCAGTATTTCGGGAACTCGAGCGATTACTTTCAGGATTCGCGAACGCCGGAGATCGCGGAGGTCGATTATTCGAAGATGCCTTCGACACTCCTGCAGGGAAGGCAGGCCGTCGCTCTCGCTAGATTCGCAGGTGCCGAACGGGATGCAACTCAGGAACTTGCGGAGGCAACTACGCTCCTTACGAATGCGGAAGCGGCGTGGCGCGCAGGCCGCCGTGAGGAAGATGTCGATATAACGGCCCGAAAAGCGATCTCTGCCGCCGTCAAGGCCGAGGAGACGGCCGGCGCCAGGAAACAAGCCCGTGAGCAGCGAAACGAAAAGTCTCGTTCGGATGCCGAGATCCGGCAGGCAGAACGAAAATACACAGACGCGCAGGCCGAGATCGCCGATCTGAAGGCGGAACTCGAACGCGAGACGCGCAACCGCGAACTGTCTGAGCGAGACGTTCAAAATTCGACGACCCTCGTAAGCGATCTTCGCCAAGAGAACGCAAAATTGCGCGAAGAATTGACCCGTACGAAGATCGAGGCCGAGACCGCGAAACGTCAGCTTGCATCGATCCAAACTGAAAAATCACAGCTCGAACAGCAGCGAGCCGATGACCAGCGTGCGGCTCAGATCAAGGCGGCGGAACCCGCGTTGATCCAAGTTCTGCGTTCATTCGGGGCGGTCTCGCAGACACAACGCGGGATCGAGGTAACGCTGCCCGAAAACTTCTGGGCGAATTCGCGTTCGACCGACTTTTCTGTTCGCGGGAACCAGAAACTCGAAGCCCTCGCAGCGCTGATGGCTGACAATTCCGCATACGATATCGCGATCGAATCGCACACGGATAATTCGGGAAAGCCGGAGACGATACAGGCGGTTACTGACGGACGCGCGCGGGCGGTCTCGTCGAGATTCTCGGCAGCAGGAGTCGCCGATTCGAGATTGTCGGCAAAGGGATTGGGGGCATCGCTTCCGATCGCTCCGAATACGACGGTCAAGAATCGTGCAAAGAACCGCAGGGTACTGCTCGTATTAACGGTGCGTCCTTAGGATTTGAAGACGTAAACGCGCGGCGGCGGGAGTGCGATCATGCACTCTTCGCCGACGTTCAGTCCAACGACCCTCGGAACCGCAGCAATTAACTCAAGGCCGTTAGCATCGAGCAAGACTCGTGTTGACGGCCCTAAAAATCTAATGTCGCGGACGATCGCTTTGAGAAGATTGTCTTCGGGGAAAGAAGCGCCGGTCGAGATCGAGATATGTTCGGGTCGGATGGCGAGATTTATCGTTTGATTGAGCGGTCCGAGCCTGAATTTCTCGGTCGGCTGTGCGAAAACGCGATGCCCGCCGACGACGGTATAAAACTCCGGAATTCCGGCGTCGGTTGACGAAAGCCGCCTTGCGTCGAACCGATTGAGTTCGCCGGTCGCAAAGGCTGCGGCGGAATTTAGGGGCTTTGTATAGACCTCTTGCGGCGTTCCGATCTGCGCAAGATAACCTGAGGCCAAGATCGCGATTCGTCCGCAACATTCCGCGAGGTCCCGATAGTCGCTCGATGCGATCACGATCGTTCTGCCGCCGGCTTTCCGGATCGCGTCAAAGGCCTTTTCTTTCTCGAACGCATCGAGGTGCCGGAAGCAATTATCGAACACAACGACGTCGTTTCCCGCGTCTGCCAGAGCGTCTTGAACTGTCGTCTTGCTTGGAGTTTGTGCTGAACGCGCGAAGAACCCCTTGCGGCCGGTATTCGAGCCGTCAACAAATCGGACGGTCGCCGAAGGCTCGATGATGACCTCGCCGACCGTTAATTTTTCGACGCCTGCGATCAGTTTGAGGAGCGTCGATTTTCCGCTGCCGCTTTCGCCGAGTATCCCGAAAGTTTCGCCGTCCGCGATATCGAGGTCAATGTCCCGCAGAGCCCAATTGTTATTACCAAAGCGCTTAGAAAGGCGATCGATCTTCAACGACATACTTTTGCAACCTTTTGGAAGGAGATTTCGTGCAAAGACGAGTATGCTTTTGTCATCTGAGCTTTGCAAGTTCATTCGCGGGCGATAAGATGACTTTGAAAATGGAGCGATCCGTAAAACGCAAATTACTCCGCGCAGGCGGTTGGCAGGTCGTAAAGCGTGCCGCCAAAATGCTTCCTTTCGGTGGAACGGCGGTCGTTATCGTCCTTGTCGGCTCCGACATTCGGCGTAAAGGCGTAGTCAAAGGCATTATAAATTCGGGACTGGACGCGATACCGATCGTCGGGTTGGCCAAGAACGGTATTGAGCTATTTCGCGGCGACCTGATCGCGGATAAGGAAGCTAAGGAGAAGAAAAATGATCGGTAAAGTCGGCGTTCTAACAACCGTTGTTTGTATTCTCTTTGCCGGCGCCGTGATCGCTCAGCGTCGGAACGACACGCGTTCGAATGCCGCACCGCGCGCGACCCCGACGCCTGTTCAAGTAACCACCGAACAAATAATCGGACAAGAGCCCGGCAGACCGCTTGTTACTCCGCAGCAAGTCGAACAGATCCCGGACTCGACCTCTTCCGAGCCGGTACCGACCCAGGAATCACCAACGACAGAGGCTCTACTCGCAAGGATCAAGGCTCTCGAAAGTTCGCGTTCGGACAAATACGACGAGCAGCAGAAGCGGCTCCTGATGAACCTCGACATTCTGACGCGTGCCGAACAGCGTACCGAAAATCTCCGTAAACAGTCGTTCGAGTTGATGGAAAAAGAGGCTCAGGTTCAGGCAAAGCTCGATCAGCTTGCATTCGATATGCGGCCTGAGATGGTCAACCGCGTGACGACCCAAATGGGCGGGTCGATGCATCCTGAGGAAGTTCGCGAGGCCAAAGCCAAATCCCTCGCCGCAGAAGAGGCGAGCCAGCAGAAGCTCCTTGCCGAGGTACAGGCCGCAAGATCAAGGGTCGATGCCGGCCTTGAACGCAGCGAATCCCTCGTCGAAAAGCTCCGCGCGAAGATCGAAAAAGATATCGACGACGCCCTCGCCAGCGATAATCCGGCACCAACGCAGTAAAAACTAAATTCAATTCGGCGCCTTGCTCGTCTCCGGTCAGAACCGCGAGCGATATGATGCCCTTTTGAATTGCCACGGCTTTTAAGCCGTGGTGTGGTTCATCATATTCATCTCGGAGGCGGCTGTGCCGCCGACAAAACTCTGTCGGGTGTGACGCACGCTCAAGAAAGGTCGGTTTGTCCGTTTTGTCCGTTTTGTCCGTTTTGTGAAA
>DAORTR010000127.1:0-6733 GCA_035432765.1 Pyrinomonadaceae bacterium | reverse complement strand
GCACGTTTTTCACGTTTTGTATCAAATTGCACAAAACGACACAAAATGCACAAAATGCACAAAACGGACAAAACGGACAAAACGGACAAAACGGCTCTCTGCCTTGCATATGAACTAGCAATAAAAAATGCGGCAGGATCGCTCCCGCCGCATACTGTAACTAACTAAGAATAGCGAACTTAAGGATTCGCCGTCCAATCCGCGTCCGTTATATTGTCATCGAGCGAGATGAATCGCGTCGGCTGACTGAACGTATATCGTTTTGCCGAAACCGAAAGAACGACGCCCTGACCCGATTCGATATTCTCGAACGTGAAATAGCCGAATGTACTCGTCAAAGCATAGTGCATCGCACCGCTTTCCTCGGTCAGCGTAACGCGGACGTTTCGGATGCCGTTGCCGTTCGCGGTTGAGACGCGGCCGGTTACGGATACGGGAGCTGCCGACGGAGCGAGAACGAGGCCGAAATCGTAGTTATGGTTGTTGTCGCCCGGATTGCCGGTCGTGATCGGTATTTCAAGGAAATTCCCCGATGCGTCGTACTCGGCATCCGAATCCGAACCTTCGTCAAAACCGGCCTGTGACGTTTGGTCAATGATCGTTTTGCGAAGCCCGAAGAGCGGGCCGCCCGTATTCCAATCTGCGGGCCGATCGAGTTTGATCGTGTAAGCGGAGTTGAACTTGATCCCGCCGTTCACCTGCCCGATGTTGTCGGTCGGAGTCACATCGACCCCCGAGCTCGAAATGAAATAATATTCGCCGTTCGGATCCGTCACCGCCGTCCCGACAAGCACGCCGTTCGAATCGTACAAATGTACAGTAACATTAGCGATTCCCGGTTCGCCGGGATCCTGCACGCCGTTCCCGTTCGTATCCCGCCATACACGATTCCCGATCTCGATCGGCGCCGCCTTACATAGGGGCACCGTATTTCCAACACCATTTGCCTTACCAAAACCGCCGTCGTTTACTTGGTAACCGCGATTCTGCGTGCCCGCCGATGCTCCGCCATTGACGAACCAACGGAATCCTTGCGAATCATAAACATTTGTTCCCGCAAGATAGATCGGGTCGAAGATGCCGGCAATAAATTCATTATGCCCCGGAATCTGAGCTGCTGAACCGAGCCCAACCTCAGAGTGCGGTGTGCTATCCGGATGGTAGTTTTCCTGAAAATAGAACTCGGCTCCACCAGGTCCCGCGTTGGTGCCTTGCGGGGCAGTACCCGCGCCACCACACCGACCGTTGCTTTCCAAAGTCCATCCATTCGTCGGATTCCCGCAGGCACGTAGAATATCGCCCGCCGTTATCCCCTTTGACCTTACACTTGAGCCTGGTCGGCTGAGCGTTTGATACCCCGTCTGCTCACCCATTCGGTCTCGAAACGACATAATCAGATTGCCCCGATCAAAATCAATGTCCGTAAACATCGGCTGAGGATAGGTCCATGCACCGCCGGTGTCCGCCGCGGAAAATGTCGCGACCCAGTCATTCCATTCGCCCGGTTTGTTGGGATCCGCAACGCCGCGTTGGAATCTAAGGCTAAACGATAGGACGGGATTTTGGGTATAGGTCAATGTGGTCGGATTGACCTCGAAAACATACCCCCATCGACCGCGCAGGGTACCAGTGCTGCAGACCGCACCCACATATACTTTCCCTTCATAGTAGGAAACGGCAAACGGTCTGTAGTTAGTCTGGCTCCCGCAGGCATTCGCATCATTCGGAGACGGAAAAGCAACACTCGTGATCGTCGTGTTGTTCAGCGGTCCCGATGTCGGGATCCTGTAGAGTTTGCGATCGTTTAGGTTCATCACAAAAAGGTTCGCCATATCGTCGGAGATCGCCATCCCGCCGAGAGCAGTCTTGCCCACCGCGTCCCACGCAGTATTATTATTGTCCCGATCCCAGTTACTCGGGTCGTGAGCATCAGCACCGGCTGTGGCGGCCCCAAAAACTGTGTTGAGATCAACATAAAGTGAAGCTGTACTGCTTGCCGGATCGACCTTGTAAATTGCCCCTGTTCCATTCGGACCGTACTTTGCGTGCCGTTTCATAAAAGCGGCGGCGTACAACATCCGATTGACCCTGTCATATGCAAGTCCAAACGTGGTGCCGATCTCATCCGTACTTGCCAAACTCGTGTAGCCCGGCGAAGTGAAATCTGTAAAGGCACCCGGAAAGGATCCGTTCTCAGTTCCTGTCCTCGTACTGCCCGAACGATAGGAAAACGAGATCATTGCATCCGGCGCGTTGGTACCGCCGTATGAATATAGCTGCGAAGCGATATCAGGATCATCTTCGCAATAATCCTTGCCGCGATTCAGGGCCAAGTTTACGTTCGAGGTGTTGAGGTCGTTGACGAACTGAACGGTCGAGCCTGAGTTCGTACCGCTGCCGCCCTCGACCGAATCGGTGCTGCGGGCAGATGGGGCGTATCCGGTTGGGATCGTCGTGAACTCGATGCGGTACGGGCCGGTCCCGGTTGCGGAGAGCGAATACGCGCCATCTGCGGCAGATGTGTCCGTGCCTCGTGCGACCCCCGACGAATCATAAGCGGTAACGCTAACACCCTGTACACCGAGATCGACGGCGGTCGGCGCCGCCGCAGTTCCACCGGATGTTTCGTAGAGTCCGTTCCCGTTAAAATCCTGAAAGACTCGACCGCTGATTGTCCCGGCAAGCGGGGCGAGTTGCTTGTCGGCGTCGTTCCTGGCAGATTGAGCGTCGGAATGAGTCGAGAGTAAAAACGCAACGATAACTGTCAGACAAAAAGCGAGTGTTGCGAGCACAGTTCGGGCAGTCAGAAAATTCTTAGGCATAGGTTTCTTCACGCGAATCTTCCACAACTTAAGTTGTAGCAATAAATTTCAAAGCAACACTGAGAGCTTTGGCGTTAACCGTTCAATGTTCGGGGATTCTAAATTTTACTGGTGAGGCGGTCGGCCGCGTGCCAAGCGCACAAAGCCTCGCGGACGACCAATAGATAATTTAGCAGACGTGTTTAAGAATCGTCAACAAGGAAATAACCCAGATCAAGTACATATTTTCGCGTCAGCGTTTTAACCGATCAGCGTACATTTTCCTGAATTTCGCGACTTTCGGGGCGATCACGGCCGTGCAGTATGGTTGGTTCGGATTATTGACGAAATATTCCTGATGATAGTCTTCCGCTGGCCAGAATTTCTCAAAAGGAACGACCTCGGTAACGATCGGCGATCCGTAAAGTCCCGCTTCGTCGATCTCGCGGATAACGGTCTCGGCCGCCGCACGCTGTTCGTCCGAATGATAGAAGATCGACGACCGGTATTGCGTACCGATGTCGCCGCCCTGACGGTTCAGCGTCGTCGGATCGTGAACGGTAAAAAACACACGCAAGACGTCGGCAAAGTCGATCTCCGCGGGGTCAAAGTTCACGTTGATGACCTCAGCATGTCCCGTCGCGCCAGAGCAAACCTGCTGGTATGTTGGCGACTCGGTGTGTCCGCCCGAATAACCGGAAACGACGCTCTCGACGCCGCGAAGTTCGTCAAAGACCGACTCGGTGCACCAAAAACATCCGCCCGCCAAAGTTGCTGTCTCGCTCTCTGCCATTTTATTTACTGCCTTGCTGCCGATCCGTCAACTCGAATAGAAATTCGAAGATCTCGGCGTGCCGTCTTGCCTGCTCGATCGTTTCGCCCCAAACGTACAAACCGTGCCGCCGGATGAGCACGGCGCTCGATGATTCATTATCAAGCAGCACGTTCGCGATCACGTGAGAAAGCGCGACCTGATCGGCGGAGTTTTCGACGATCGGTATCTTCTCGACACGTGCAGCGCTGTTTGCGCCTTCAACGCCTTTTAAAGCCTCGTAGTCCCGCAAGATCACGACGCCGTCAACAAAGCATCGGTCAGCGGCGAGAAGTCCCGGAACGGTCTGCGTGTAGAGTACGCACCTTGCCTTCGGGCGATGTCGATATATCGCAAGATGGAGGAGCGTTTCGTCCGACGGGCGGCCGAATCCCTGAATTATCTCGGCGTCGTCGTCAAGTTCGAGAAAATTCGTATCATCGAGAGCCGCGATCTCATCGCCGGCCGCCGTAATGCAAAGCCGCATTGGGCGGCGCGCCAGCAGAGCGCTGTAATTTCCGCTGCCGCCGCGTGCCCAACCGCGGCGATAGAATTCTCTTGCCGTTGCGGAAAGTAATTCGACAGGGCTTGCGGGTTTTTGTATCGGCTCGACCATTTTAGTTTACCGCTCTTATTCCTCTTCCTCGCGAAGCTTGTCCAGGACGCCAAGATCTTCGAGTGTCGTAACGTCACCTGCGACCACGCCGCTCGTCGCGAGTTCGCGGAGCAGCCTACGCATTATTTTACCTGAACGCGTCTTCGGAAGCGCATCCGTAAAGCGAATATCGTCGGGTTTCGCTAGGGCTCCGATCTCTTTTGCAACGTGTTCACGAAGCTCTGCCTTCAGCTCGTCCGACCCGATCTTGCCACCCTCGAGCGTAACAAAAGCCGCGATCGCCTGGCCTTTTATTTCGTCCGGACGCCCGACCACGGCGGCCTCTGCCACAAAATTATGCGATACGAGCGCGGACTCGATCTCGGCGGTCCCGAGCCGATGTCCGCTCACATTTATGACGTCATCGACGCGGCCCATTACCCAGTAATAGCCTCGTTTGTCGCGTCGTGCGCCATCGCCCGCGAAATAGACTCCCTCGATCTCGGACCAATACGCGAGCTTGTATCGGTTGTCATCGCCCCAGAGAGTTCGCAGCATCGATGGCCAAGGTTCTTTCACGACGAGGTAACCGCCTTCATCCATCCCTGCCGAACGCCCGTCTTTCGACATAATATCGATGACAATTCCCGGCAGGGGTCGCGTCGCAGAACCTGGAACGGTCGGCGTTGCACCAGGAAGCGGCGAGATCATTATCGTGCCAGTTTCGGTCTGCCACCAAGTATCGACGATCGGGCATCGTTCGCCGCCGATCACCTTGTGGTACCACATCCATGCCTCCGGGTTTATCGGTTCACCGACTGTTCCGATCACACGCAGCGACGTGAGGTCGTGCCGGTCGGGATATTCGCGTCCCCAACGGATGAACGAGCGGATCGCCGTCGGAGCCGTGTAGAGGATCGAGACCTTGTGCCGCTCGATGATGTCCCAGAAGCGGTCGAAGTCAGGGTGATTCGGCGCGCCTTCGTACATCAAAACCGTCGCCGCATTCGCGAGAGGTCCATAGACGACATACGAGTGTCCGGTAACCCAACCGATGTCGGCCGTACACCAGTAAATATCGTCCTCTTTGAGGTCAAAAACGAGCTTCGTCGTGTAGGCAGCCTGCGTTAGGTAACCGCCCGTTGTGTGGAGTATGCCTTTCGGTTTGCCGGTCGTCCCAGATGTGTAGAGGATGTAGAGCGGATGCTCTGCGTCGAGATGTTCGGGTGGGCAATCTTCGTTCGCGTCCTTCATCAACTCGCCCCACCAATGATCTCGGCCGTCCTTCATCGAGACCTCAGTTCCGGTTCGACGGAATACAACCGTGCTCTCGATCGTCGGGCAATCTGCGATGGCCTCGTCAACGATCGGCTTCAGGCGAATTTCCCGCCCGCGTCGATAGCCGCCGTCCGCCGTGATGATCGCCTTGCAGCCGCAATCATTTACGCGGTCGCGGATCGAATCGGCCGAAAACCCGCCGAAAATAACGGTATGCGGTGCACCGATACGGGAACACGCGAGAATAGCGATCGCGAGTTCCGGCACAAGCGGCATATAGACCGCGACTCGATCTCCCTTTCCGACGCCAAGGCCTTTCAAGACGTTCGCGAATTTCGAAACTTCCGCGTGGAGTTCGCGATAAGTGAGTCGACGCTCTTCGCCCGGCTCGCCCTCCCAGATGATCGCCGTCTTGTCGCCGTTAGCGTCAAGATGCCGGTCGAGGCAATTGTACGACGCGTTTATCTCGCCGCCGGAGAACCATTTCGCGTGCGGCGGTTCCCATTCGAGCACCGTTTCCCAAGGCGAGAACCAATCGAGCGATTCGGCCTGTTTCGCCCAAAATGCGGGCAGATCAGCGGCGGCATCTGCGTAAATTCTCTCGTATTCTTCAAAACTCTGAACATACGCGTTTTTCGAGAATTCTGCTGGCGGCGGGAAGACGCGTTCTTCAGTAAGAACGGATTCGATCGTGGGTTTGTCAGCCATATCAAGAAGAGTATAGAACATCTGCGGCCGCTTATGCCTATGCCCCTTTTGCACAAATTTCGCTGATGCCATACTCTTTATGCGTTCACTCTCTTTCACGACAAAATATGCCGCTTCTTGAGATGCACGACATTCAAAAGGAATTTCCCGGTGTACGTGCGCTCGACGGCGTTAGTTTTACGCTCGAAGCGGGCGAATTTCACGCTCTCGTCGGTGAGAACGGTGCGGGAAAATCGACGCTGATGAAGGTGCTGTCCGGCGTCTATCCTGCGAGCGAATTTCAAGGACGGATCGTCATCGACGGTCAACAAGTTTCTTTCTCCGGAATACGCGATTCTGAGAACGCGGGCATCGCGATCATCTTCCAGGAGCTCTCGCTCGTGAAAGAGTTGAGCGTCGGCGAGAACATCTTCCTCGGCCGTGCGCCGTCGCGAATGGGCGTGATCGACTGGACGGAACTTTATGGGCGAGCCTCCAAACTCCTGCGCGAACTCGGTCTCTCGCTCGATCCGCGTGCGAAGGTCGGCTCTTTAGGTATCG
>DAORTR010000126.1:5442-6758 GCA_035432765.1 Pyrinomonadaceae bacterium | reverse complement strand
TGAGTCTTGACCTTCAACCCCTCTTTCACCAACTCGTGCGCCAAACAAACCTCATATGTACTTTCCAACAAGCCTGGACCGAGGGCTCGGTGAACCTTGATCGCACAGCCAATGACCTTCTCGGTTATCTCATTCAACTCCATCAAAATTCTCTGTGGTCTCTGTGTCCTCTGTGGTTAGATCTCTGCATCTAGTCTATTCAACACCGCTGCATCGAGTTCCTGTTTTATCGACTCGACCTCGATCTTGTTGATGATCTCCTCGGCGAAGCCGTATGTCAGCAAATTGCGTGCGAGTGCATCGGGCAGGCCGCGTGTGAGAAGATAGAAAAGTTCCTCTTCCTCGAGCTGACCGACCGTCGCGCCGTGAGCGCATTTCACGTCCTCGTTAAATATCTCGAGCTGCGGCTTTGTATCGACGCGTGCTTCGTTCGAGAGCAGAAGGTTCTTGTTCGACTGTATCGCATCCGTGCCGCTCGCACCTTCGCGGACGAAGACCTTGCCGTTGAAGACGCCCCGCGACGTATCGTTCAAGACACCCTTATAACTTTGATGTGACGTACAGTTCGGCACTTTGTGGTCAATGATCGAGTGCGTATCGTGATGCTGTGACCCTGAAAGCATATAAAGGCCGTCGACGCTCGCGTCGCCGCCTTCGGCAGTGAAAGCGACCTCGATATCGTGCCGCGTGATCGAACCGCCGAGGTTTATGCTCGTTGCGTCGTACCGAGCAGCACGGCCAACCGACACTTCCGTCACGCCGTAGTTAAAGGCATCGCCGGCGTCTTTCTGAACGCGGTAATGCGTCAAATTCGCATTCTCTTCGACGAAGATCTGCGTCGCGGAATTCGTGAGACCTACTTCCTCAGAAGCAAAGATCTCGACGAAAGTTGCGCGGCTGCCGGTTTCGGCAATGACTATTGTGTGCGGGAATATCGCCTCGCCTGCCAACGCTGCGTGCTCGATGACGAACGGTTCTTCGACCGAAGTTTCCTTCGGGATCCTAATGACGCGATACGAGGCGAAAGCCTGATTTAATGCCGTAAAACCGTTGCGGTCGAATTTGAATTCGCGGACGCGATCCATTGCGTCCGAAACGTTTTCCGAGGCGTGATCGCCGACGCGCCATTCGCCGCTTGCGATCCGTGCGACGTTCGTATATTTCCAATCTTCGAGCCGAACGGTTGGAAAGCCTTCGTCAGTAAAATATTCGAACGCTTCTTGGCGCAGCTTGCCAAGCGCATCTTTTGCCTCGCCAAAACGTTCGCGAAAAGCCGTTGAAAAATATGTATCCTTAATTGCCACTGTTGTCATTTC
>DAORTR010000126.1:0-5342 GCA_035432765.1 Pyrinomonadaceae bacterium | reverse complement strand
GTTCGCGAAAAGCCGTTGAAAAATATGTATCCTTAATTGCCACTGTTGTCATTTCATGAAACCTAAAACCTTTTTAAGAGCCTATACGATCTAACTGAATCCATCGTCAGCCTTTTCGTCCTCTCAGCGAGCGAGGGTGCCGTTGCCGCTCCCGCTTCCACACCCATGTACTTCGACCTTTACTAAACTAAATCTCTGATCCGCCTTTTCATCCAGGCAGTCGTGATCATGCAATAGAAATTCCTTCGCCAGCCGTAACTTTGCCTCGTTCTCCGCTCGAGGCTTCTTGTCATCTACAAGCGGCGACTTGGCATAATCAAAAAGAAAATCGTGTCGCGCCATGATGTAGTCGACCCCAAGTTCACGCGCCCGTGCACGAAGTTCGTTGATATCTTTCGCCTGCCACACGAGTTTGCGGAGCGTCCAGTCCTCGAACAGATAGTCCGAAAGATACGGCCGGTCGAGGTTGTACGTATCGCGGCGCATGTTGATCAGCCAGACCTTTTCGTTCGCGTCTGTATCGCTGTTCAACATTCGATAATACGGATAGTAATCGAGCTGGCGAGTAAGATACGCGTCGCGCGTTTCACCACCCAAAACAACGCGGATCGGCGACCGCATTGCGAACCACGCAAGCGAGGTCCCGATGCCAAGGAGCGAAGCGAATGCGAGGGCGTAATACCATGCCTTTTTCGTACTCTGCCCGTCGGTGCTGTCTCCTGACGCCGCGATCGCGATCGCGAGCAGCGGGACGATCGGCAAGAGATATCTGATCTGTTCGCTCGAAAAGAGCCAGAATAAAAAGTAGATCGCGGAGATCGCAGACAAAACTCCGACCGCGGGATCATCCTTGCGCCGAATGCCGAACCAAATTAGCGGCAGGCCGATCAAGAATGCGACACCGAGCACGCCGTCGTAAAGATTCGCGTCCTCAGGCTGTGCCGCAAGCGAGAGACGAAGCGGTGCGAGCAGATAATTCACCGGCGCGCGATCCACGCCTCCGTACTGGGCGTTCATCGCCTGAAACAGATTCGAGCGCTCGACATCCCAGCCCGGAGCTTCGCCTTTCCAAACGCTCAAATAGAACGGAAATAACGGCGAGCCGGTCGCTGCCCACGTCCGTAAATACCACGGCGAAGCAAGCACGCCGGCAAGCACGAGAGCTAACACGGCAGTGCCCGCGAGTTTTCCCGCAGACACCTCATTGCGAACTCGCAAAAGAATGACGAGCACCAGGGCTGCGATCAGGAAGAGCGTCGTCAACTTTATCGACAATGCCCCGCCCAAGAATATCGCAAGGTAGATGAGATGCTTCGCGTCGTGGCCATCGAGCCAACGCAGGAGAGAATAGACAGCGAGCGTCGCGTAAAAGGCCAACGCAATATCAGTGTAACCGCTCGATGCCGAATGAAAGACGGTCGGTATCGCCGCAAGAAGCAGAACCGCAATGAGCGACCACTTCCGCGAAACTTTCTGCTCGCGTGCCCAGCCGAAAACGACCGCAAGCAACAGCGGAAAGTATAGAAACGCGACCGCTCCGGCCGCGGCTTCACCGGCACGCACGCTGTAAATTCCGCCGAGCAGCATCGCCCACACGAAGTGCATTTCACCGCCGAGAGCTAGATAGCTTGCGATATTCCCTTCGACAAACCCGTTGCTGTGCTGGGCGATGAAAGCCTTTGGCAGAGCAAAGTGGTAGAGAAGGGTGTCTTTTGCGATCGGCGGAGCAAGTGCAGCGATAAACGCGAGGAGTAATACAATACCGATCAACACGACGACAACACGGTCGATTCCCGACACGTTCTCGGGTGTGCGGCTTTCGCCGCGAGCCGAACGCACTCTTGCAAATCCCGCTACGCAGCAAACTACGCCGATGATCGTTACGAGCATTGCGGCTGCGTAGGTATACAGCCCCGCAACCCCAAAAAAGAACCAGATGATCGACCAAAGGACGGAACCGACGCCGACGGTTCGTGCAAGTTCTAAAATGTGCGAATCAACGTCGCGTCGTTCGATCTTCAAAAAGAGAGAAACGATCGAGCCGAGTCCGAACCACGCGAGCAAAACGCACCCTGCAGCAACTGTACCGACAGCAGAATCTACAATGCCCGCACCGAACAATGCTCCGCCGCCCAAGTTTCCAAGCAGCTTCGGCAGACTCAAAAGATCCGTACTTCGGAACGAAACAAAAACGACAAGCAATGCCGCCGCCCAGATCGCGACGATCACAGCATTGCCAGCCTTGTTGTTCGTGGCGGCTGTCACGTCTATTTCGCGGCCGCCTTTACCCAGTCGTAGCCTTTCTCTTCGAGCTCGATGGCAAGCTCTTTGCCGCCTTCTTTGACGACCTTGCCGTTCGCAATGACGTGTACAAAATCGGGCACGATGTAGTTCAAAAGCCGCTGATAATGCGTTACGAGAATGATCGCGTTCTCGCTCGTGCGGAGTTTGTTTACGCCCTCAGCCACGATGCGAAGAGCGTCGATGTCGAGTCCCGAATCCGTCTCGTCAAGGATCGCAAGCTTTGGTTCGAGCACCGCCATTTGAAGGATCTCGTTGCGTTTCTTTTCGCCGCCCGAAAAGCCTTCGTTCACCGAACGCTTGAAGAATTGCGGATCCATCTCGACGATCTTCGCCTTCTCTTTCAGAAGATCGTTAAATTCGAGCGGGTCGAGTTCCTCTTCGCCGTTGTGCTTCGCTTTTTGGTTGTAGGCAAGACGCAGAAATTGTGAATTCGAGACGCCGGGCACTTCGACCGGATATTGGAACGCCATGAAAACGCCCTCGCGTGCACGTTCGTCAGGTTCGAGTTCAAGCAAATTCTTGCCGTCGTAGGTAACCGTGCCCGAGATCACTTCATATGAAGGGTGCCCGGCCAAGACCTTCGACAACGTCGATTTGCCCGATCCGTTCGGACCCATTATGGCGTGAACTTCGCCGCGTTTGACCTGAAGATTCAGGCCCTTCAATATCTCTTTTCCATCGATGCCTGCATGCAGGTCTTTAACTTCTAGTAACATTTTATTTTTTTACTTTTTCCAGTCTTTTCTTTACCTGATCAAGGTCATATCCGGGTATCGCATAAAATTCGTAATAGCCGCATTCGATACAGACGTATGTTTCTGCCCACTGATTGTGCAGGACGTTCGTCCTGACGCCCACCCAGGAACCGGTCCTTCCCATATAGACCTCGTCCGATCCGCATTTTGGACAGATGCCGCTTTTCATCTTCGGATCAGTTTCTCCATTTCCAAACCCGGCACACCGTACCATTCTTCGGCCGTCGTATCGCGGACCCATTGGTAACCGTGCTTTCCGTAAAGCTCCTTCGCACCCGGCGTAAAGTACGTCGTGTACAAAAAGATCCGGTCGAATTCAGTCGTCGCGGCATACTCATCGATCGCATCGAGAAGTTTATGCGCGACGCCGCAGCCTTGTGCTCGAGGAGCTACGGCCATACTGCGGACATAAAGATCGCCGTCCTCGACTATCACCGAAACCGTTCCGACGATCTCGCTGTCGAATTCTGCGACCCATTGCGGCCCTTCATCAAATCTCGGCAGGATCTCGGCCGGAGCTAACGCGATGACCTCAAACGCCTCGGGTGTGTAGTGCTCGCGAAACGGGCTAAAAGCGCTGATTATCACCTCTGAGATCGACGCCGCGTCTCCTGGCACGGCGAGGCGCACGGCGACGTCTTCACGCAGCGACGCTTTTTTCGCTTCGGGCTTCGACATAGATCTCGCCTTTCAAATAGGTAACCGCGTTACCGCCGATCTTTACCCGATCGCCTGCCAACTCACAAACTAATTCGCCGCCGCGTTTTGAAACCTGCCGAGCGAACAGTTCATTCTTGCCAAGCTGTCCGGCCCAGTAAGGCACAAGCGTGCAGTGCATTGCTCCCGTTACCGGATCTTCCGCGATACCGATCTTCGGAGCGAACATCCGCGATGCAAAGTCGCACGTCTCGCCCGGAGCCGTCACATAGATCCGTTCGTATTCTAGCTTCGCTAGCGTATTAAAGTCGGGTTCGAGATCTCGGACATCCTGCTCTGTATCGAGCCTCACCATCACGCCATTGTTTACGGCACTCCACGACGTTACGGGCACCACGCCGAGAGCCAGTGCCAACGCATCGCTCGCTTCGATCTCTGTTATCTGATATGCCGGAAAATCCAGAACGAGCCGGTCGCCGCGTCGTTCGACACTCAACGCTCCACTCTTGTCCGAATGAAGATCAATGCGATCACTATCTAATTTCAATTCACTAAAGATCACGTGAGCCGAGGCGAGAGTTGCGTGTCCGCAAAGGTTCACTTCCATCATTGGCGTGAACCAGCGAATATCGTACTTGCCGTTTGCGCCGACAAAAAAGGCGGTTTCAGAAAGGTTATTCTCCGCCGCTATCGCGAGCATCGTCTCGTCATCGAGCCAACTCTCAAGCGGCACAACAGCCGCCGGATTCCCGCCGAAAAGCTCGCTCGTGAACGCATCAACTTGGTAGATAGTCAGTTTCATACAACGCCGTATTGCCCTAGCGTGCTGTCTTCATTTAATTTGCACGCTGATATGGCTATCACAAACTTCCATGATCGTTAGGGCTCCGATCTTTTCCAAATAGACGGCTCGGGCTAGGGATCTGCACGCATTAAAAGCCGCTTCTTTTGTATCGCCAAAACATACAACCCCGCTCGATCCAATTGCCTCCGCTATCCATCGCCCGTTGAGATCCTGCCCTGATCTGATCTCCAACGCTTTCAAGAACTCCGCGGCTTTCTTTCGCGCCGTCTTTCCGTTTCCTGCATGAGTTTCACGTCGTTTTAGCCTTCTCGTCGTCACTTCCCCAAGGGGTTGATCTGGAATTTTCTTCCACCTTTCTCCCATTATGCTTCGAGCAGAAGTCTCTAGGCTGTCGGAATCCTCCGCTCCGTTCTCGATGACCAAAGCCAAAACTCCATTCACCTTATGCCGATAGGAACGATTTGCCTGAGCCTTACGGAGCGGAATCAGCTTCCTCGACGCCTTATCATTTCGGCCGTAGATATTCCTACGATCCTTTGCGTAACTCAACTCTTTCTTTTCTTGCGGAGTCTTCCGTTTCATTGTCGCCCTTTTAAGCAGCCTGAAGTACCCTAACCTCTTTCTTCAACCGGTCAGCTAACTTGTCTTTCTCTGTTTCCAGATCGAACCGAGACTGCAAGTTGATCCAGAACCTTTCAGACAGTCCGAAAAATAAAGACAATCGCAAGGCTGCGTTCGGGGTTATTGAAGTTTGGCCGACGATAACCGCTTCGATCTCTTCGGACGATATGCCCGTGTCTTCAGCCAATCTTTCGCGGCTT
>DAORTR010000125.1:0-6926 GCA_035432765.1 Pyrinomonadaceae bacterium | reverse complement strand
GGCGCGCCTCCGGAGGAACATCGCTCACCTTCAATATCGGAAGAAAGCCTCTTTTGATGCTCGCCCTTTGTCTTCTCGGGATCCTCATCGTCGGCACGAGCGGATCTGTCGCCGCACTGGCAAATATGCTCTTTCCGAGCAACAGTCTGCTTGGCGGTCTCGAACAGGATTTCTCGTCCGACTCGAATATTCTTGTTCTGCTGCGGCCCATTCACCCGCTGATCTCGATCGGGACTATTATTTTCCTCATTTTCGCGGCCGACTGGCTTAAGCGAAACTTTGCAGGCGATGCGAATGTCGTCCGCTGGGCGAAGGCACTATCATGGCTCGCTATCGTTCAGTTCTTTTTCGGGGCGGCAACGTTATTGACCCATATGCCGATGCTTATGCAGATCGGGCATCTCCTTCTTGCGGATCTTATATGGATATGTTTCGTGATGCTCGCCGCAAACACTTTGTCGCCGCAACGCGTTAAGCTAAAATCTGCAACAAGGGCCTTTGAAGCGACGTAAAGCATTGTTGCGTGGGTCTCTAAGGGAATTCCTTGATCTTTTATGCAGAGGCGGATACTGATAATCGACGATCACGACGACCTTGCAAGCGCACTCGGCGAGGTCTTTTCGCACGTTGGGCATGAGGTCCGGGTTCTTGAAAGTCGAGATGAAGCCATAAGCCTCGGCAACCTTGATAGTTTTGACGTCGTTATTTCGGACCTTGATGTCGAGGCGGCCGCCGACCTTGCTCCATGCGAAGGTATGGATACCTGCCTGCCGCACATCTCGCAGGTGGACGACCATGACAAGCTAAAGGCCTTCAAACTTTGTGCAGCGATGTATCGGCAGGAAGGGTTCGTAGAGGAAGAGCTTCGCCAGATCGTCGCAACAGTTCTCGACTACAAGATCCGATTCATTGATAAAGACGATGAGGTCCAACACCTCATCGAGCATATTGAATTCGAACTGCCGAGCGTGATCTCGCTGATGCATATCGTCCTCGAATACTTGATGAAGCGCGTCGAGATGCTCGGTGTTGTTAAGCCGGAGCAATCGAATCTTTTTGTAGCTCTCGACGAGGCTTTCGTTAACGCCGTAAAGCACGGGAACAAATTCGACACGACAAAGACCGTACGGATCGTTGCTGAGATCTCGCCGCTTGAGGCGAAATTCACGATAGAGGACCAAGGCGACGGCTTTGACGTGAACTCGATCCCGGATCCTCTCGATCCCGAAAATCTCTTCAAAACCAGCGGCCGCGGCGTACTTTTCATTTACAACATAATGGACGAGGTCAAATACAACGACCGCGGCAACCGCCTAACGATGGTAAAACGCACCGACATGCCAACGACCAACTAGTTACGCTCGGCGGCCCGTCGGATTGGCCGTAACCCGCGCGGACAGTGTGGACTTGGGGCGTCGAACGGGCACAAAGTGCATGGCACGTTGCTGTTACAATGACATTATTGTGCTAATATGTCACTTATGAGGTTCGTGCCATGATAGTGAGAACAAAGGTAACGCAAGGCGGACGCATCGTAATACCTGCTGGCATACGCAAGCGGCTTGGAATTAAGGTCGGAGAATCGGTAACGCTCGAAGACAATGGCTCGACTGTAACCATCTCCTCCAGCTCTGCAGCGTTGCGATGGTTACAGGAAAGCCTAAAAGGAACGCTTCCCGAGGGCGTGTCGCTCGCCGATGAACTGATCGCGGAAAGGCTGAAAGAGGCCGCGAGTGAATAAATTGGTCATCGACTCATCCGCAATTCTCGCGCTGATCTTTCGAGAGAAAGGATCAGAAGCCATCGCACCGTTGCTGCCGGGTTCGCTTATGAGCGCGGTTAATGTTGCCGAAGTCTTCTCGAAGCTTTCCGAGAAGGGTTTGTTGACTGATGAGCGTGTGTCCAATTTCTACAAACTCGAACTTAACATCACAGATTTCGATACGGAACAGAGCCGAAAGGCGGCTGAATTGAGAGGTTTGACAATGCATCTTGGGCTTTCGCTCGGTGACCGATGCTGTCTGGCATTGGCGATCCTTCAAAACGCAACAGCCATCACGACCGACCGCACCTGGGAAGCGTTTGAGCTTTGTCCTGTACGAATGATCGATAGAGGTTCCGCGCTAGCCATACCCACTTTACGATGAAAGTCACTATCGCTCAGATCAATACTACGAATGGCGATGTCGCCGGCAACACCGCGAAGATCATCGCTGCGATCGAGAAGGCGAGAACTCAAGGCTCAGATCTCGTGGTATTTCCAGAGGTCGCCACGCACGGTTACACGTCGCAGGATTGGTTCCAAGATCGCGACATTGTGGATCAGGTCGGCGAACCGCTTGCCGCAATCATCCCAGCGACAATAGGCATAACGGCGATCGTGGGCACCGTTCGAAAAAATGACAACAACGACGGACGACGACTCTTTAACTCAGCGGCCGTGATCTCGAACGGCGAACTGCTTGGGTTCGCCGACAAATCGCTCTTGCCCGAGTACGACGTGTTTGACGACCCGCGTTGGTTCGAGCCCGCGGCGGCCGGTACGCACAGGCTCTTCGAGATCGCGGGCAAAAAGGTCGGCGTTGTAGTTTGCGAAGACTTTTGGAATGATAAGACATTCTGGAAAGACCGGCTTTATGAGACCGATCCGACCGACGAGGTCATCTCGCTCGGTGCGGAAGTTCTCGTTTCGATAAACGCATCGCCATACAACAAGGGCAAAATTCGGCTCCGGTGCGATATGGTCGCGCACCGCGCGAAATTGCAAAAGATCCCGATCGTGTTCGTGAATCTCGTCGGCGGCAACGACGGCATCGTCTTTGACGGCGCAAGCCTCATTGCAGACGAGGAAGGCGATATCATCCTACAGGCTCCGGCGTTCGAGGAATTTGTTGAAACGGTCGAGCTCGATGTTCGCAAACCCGACGCACGCGGCATCACCGGCGGCGAGACAGCCTCGATACACCGTGCGTTAGTGTTGGGAATACGCGATTACGCTCACAAGAATGGCTTTGAAAGGGCCGTCCTCGGCCTCTCGGGCGGTATGGATTCGGCGCTCGTCGCGGCACTCGCGACAGAAGCTCTCGGCCCCGATAACGTGCTTTGCGTGATGATGCCGTCGCCGTATTCCTCGGAAGGCAGCATTACGGACAGCGTTGATCTCATCGCGAATTTGGGCTGCGAATCTCGAACGGAACCGATCTCTGACAGCTTTGAACAGCTTGCGAGACAACTTCATCTCGATAAGCCCACGCGCGGAGGCGAATCGCTCGCTGCCGAAAATATGCAGTCGCGACTTCGCGGACTAATCCTGATGGCGATCTCGAATTCGGAGAAGCGTCTGCTACTCTCGACCGGCAACAAGAGCGAACTTGCCGTCGGCTACTGCACGCTTTACGGCGACACGAATGGCGGTCTGGCCGTGCTTGGCGATGTGTTAAAGACAGAAGTTTGGGCGATCGCACGCGAACTGAACGAGCGTGCCGGTCGCGAGATCATCCCGACCCGCATCATAGAGAAACCGCCTTCGGCCGAGCTTGCTCCGAACCAAAAGGACGAAGACAGTCTCCCGCCGTATCCCGTAATGGACCCGATCCTCGAGATGTATTTCGAGCAAAAGGCTTCGCCCGAGGTGATCGTTGCCGCAGGCCACGACCGCGAACGCGTCTATTGGATCCTCAACAAGGTCGAGCATCCTGCGAACGAATTCAAACGGCAGCAGCTTCCGCCGACGATCATCGTCTCAAAGAATGCCATCGGCGTCGGTCGTCGCCGGCCAATTACGCATAAATATCGTCGAAGTCTCGCGTAACTGCGATAATATCGTGTAAATGAAGTTGATCTTCGAATGGGACCTCAATAAGGCGAAATCGAATCTTCGAAAACACCACGTTAATTTGGTGAGGCCAAAATGACTTTTCAGATCCTTCGCTTTATACGCTCAAAGACGACTCGCACTCGGAAAACGAAGATAGGTATATAAGCATAGGGGCTACTTCAAGGAATGGGATATTGCTGGCTGCACGAGATTCGAGATCAAGTAGAAAATTTCCTGCAAGAAACTCAAAAGGACTCCGTTCATTTAGACATAAGGCCGACGGCTTTTTACTAAATGCAACGGAGTTTTTTTATGAGAAAATTCAACAACCCGCTTGAGAATGTTCGTATTGCGAGCCCATGTTCGGCCGATTGGGAGCAGATGTTCGGCGACGAGCGAAAGCGATTTTGCGGCGACTGTAAGCTCAATGTTTACAATCTTTCCGCGATGTCCCGCACCGAAGCTGAAAATTTTTTGACGGCCGCGGAAGGCCGCGTGTGCGTGCGCTATTTTGCACGGACTGACGGGACCGTGATCACACAGGATTGCCCTGTCGGCTGGGAAAAATTCAAGCGACGGACACGTCGAATGGCGACCGCAATGGCATCGCTGATTGCGACGCTCCTGGCAGGGCTTTTCGCGGTAAGCGTCTTTTCGCGGCGTACGAATGCGGTCGTCGGCGAAATGATCCCCTACGCAACGCCAACACCGCGACCAAGAACAACACCGACTCCGCCGCCATTGATGGGAGCTATTAGGCCGAACACCGACCATTCCGACCGACCGACAATGGGAAAGATCTCCGTGAGAGGTAAAGAGTCGAACTAGGACGTCATTTAACGAAGTAGCCTTGTCTCGCACGCAAACTTCGTCCGGAGGGCTGTGTCAGAGTGACGTTCAGCTTGACGAAACTTCCCTGTGGAAATTCGGCATCCGAATAGAACTGCACAAGATATTGGGATCTAAGCTCGTTCGTGAGCTGCGTAAAGATTCGATCAAGGGCCTGTGCGTTTCGCTTCATATTCAAGCCGTTGGCGAGCTCGTCCTTTGTGTCGATCGGCTGGAATTTCGGCAGGAAGGCCGTGCCGCCCGTGTCCTCCGCAAATCGAGCCATATTCTCCTGCCCGAATATGCTGATCGTGTTCAGTTGATACGAACTACCCGCCGGGTTTATCGAATAAAACACGGTGTCAGCGTCCTGCAGGAGCTTCAAGACACGTGCACGCTCTCTTTTTGCGGCGTTGTCACGCGCATCGGCAGTCATTTTTCGAAGCGTTTTCGAATCGATCTTGTCGATCTTGCTTCCGATAGTGCGGTAAAGGTCTTGGATCGATCTTGCGATGCGGTCGCTGTTCGTATCCTCGCCGTCCGAGATCACGACGACTACGCGGCGAGAAGTTTCGGGGGCATTTCGCTTTAGATAATCGACCGCAGCCGCTACCGTGTCGTAAAACGCTGTGTATTGCTTCGTCGGCTGTATGGATTTGACCGCCGCTGCGGAAGCCGCCGCTGAATCGCGACCGTGGATCATCAGAGGCTCATCGCCTATCGAGAACACGGCTGCGCGATCCTCCGGCCGCATTACTTGCTCGAGGAACTTTGCTGCCGTCTCCTGCTGGAACTTGTACATCGGGCTGGTCGTCGCTGAAACGTCGAAAAGCAACGCGATCTCGAGCGGCACTTGATCTGCCGAACTCACGGCTTCGACCGTCTGTATTTTGCCGGCTTCGAGGACCCTAAAACTTGTCTTGTCGAGTCCTTGCACGGGATTTCCTAATGCGTCCGTAACTGCCGCAGGAATGACGATCAGGCGAGATTCGACCTTGATGACCTCGCCGTCATCGTTTGGCGGCGGTGTCGGCGCCGCTTTCGGCTGTGTAGTTTGAGCAAAAGCTCCGGCGCCCGACGCTAGGAGCAATAACGAGAGAGCAAAAAATACGCGCTGCCAGTTCGATCTCATTTTTATTGTAGAACTATTTTTGGAGAGAAAAAGAATGGCGTTGAGCTAGGGTCGAGTGAGATTCTTGATCTCGGCCCAATGCGTCAACGCCGTTGCTTGTGAACGAAGTTTATTCGTTGTCAGGGTTCGGCGAATCGACCGGCGTCGATTTGACCTCAACGTTCGTATTGAGCCCGCGGCTGACAAGGAGTTTCACCTCGACGCGTCGATTCTGCTCGCGACCCTCGCGAGTGGCATTGTCGGCAACTGCCTGCAGTTCGCCAAAACCATACGACGTGCCGATGCGTCGGAGCGGAACATTACCGTTCTCGACCAAATAATCGATCACAGCCTGCGCTCGACGCTGGCTCAATGCCTTGTTCTTTGCCGTGCTTCCGTCCGAAGACGCAAAGCCTGTAACCTCGATGGTGTAGCCTTTCAGGCCGCGTGCCGCGTTGGCGACTTCATCAAGCGCAGCCTTGCCCTCCGGCGAGAGATTCGAGCTGTTGACCTTAAAGTTGACCGTTGCCGTGGACTGAACAACATAATCGTCGAGATCCGTGATGCGCTTGTTCGTGGCGTTTACGCCCGCGACAGCGGCGTCAGCGGTTTCCTGTGCGGCCTTCGCACCGCCTTTAGCCGCGTTCGAGATGGCCATCAGCTCGTCGATCTGCCCTGAAAGGCGCTGTGCGTTCTGCTCGGTCGCCGTGATGCGGTCCTCGGCGGGCGAAACGCGTGCGTCGATCGATTGAGCCGTCATCAGATTGCTCTTATCAAAGCGAACCTTGCTTGCGGCCAATGCGCCGGAACCGTCGCCCACGCCTTCGACCTTGAGATTCAGGCCGCGTACAAGCGCCGATGACGGGAATCGGTCCCCGCCCCAAAAGCTATTATTCTTAATGCTGGTATTCGGCGAGACGACGACGCGTGTGTTAACGCCAACAGCATCGCGAACGATGAACGAATTGTCATCTTCCATCTGAACGATCACGCCCTTGATCTCGTACTTTTGTCCGCTTGCAAGGTTCCGTGTCTGCGCTTCCTGCGCGAAAACGATCCCGACGCCTGCGAACGCCAACAAAAGGCTTGTTGCAAAAAATTTCTTTAACATTAATTACTCCTCCAGTTCCCTATCCTTAAAATTACTAAGGGGAGTTGACGGCTTTGACG
>DAORTR010000124.1:0-6975 GCA_035432765.1 Pyrinomonadaceae bacterium | reverse complement strand
TCGATCTTGCGATGCAGCTCAATATCGGCAAGGTGATGAATCTCGCCGCAAAGGCGGGCTTTCCGAAGGTCGAGAAAGCATATCCCTCGATGGCTTTGGGAACCGCTGAGGCGACGCCGCTCGAGGTCGCGACCGCATACACGATGTTCGCAAATCTCGGCGACCGCGTACTCCCAACGCCGATCACGCAGATCACGAGCGGTGATGGCCGTACCGAGAAGCTTGTTACGCCCGACCGCCAGTCAGTTATCCGTCCGGATGTCGCATACATTATGGACGATATGATGAAGGACGTCATCAACCGCGGAACGGCCGCAAGCGCAAAAGCTTGGGGCTTCCAGAATGTGCCTGGAAAGACGGCGTTTGCGGGGAAGACCGGAACGTCGCGCGACGGCTGGTTCGCGGGGTTCACGCCGGATCTGGTTACGGTCGTGTATGTCGGGTTTGATAACGGCGACGACCTCGGAATGCAAGGCTCGGATTCCGCGTTGCCGATATGGGCAGATTTTATGAAGGCGGCTCTCTCTCTTCACCCGGAATGGAACGGCGATTGGGCGATGCCCGCCGGAATTCGCCGAGCCGAGATCGACATTCGCAACGGTTCGCTCATTCGTCCACTCGACGACCTTACATCGACCGATCCGAACGCGGCGGTTTCGCCGACGCCGACGCCGATGCCGCCAAGCCCGGGCGTCGATCCGTCTCTGATAGACGAACCTCCTTCGACCGAGGCCGCCGAACCCGAAATTTACGTCACAAATGTCCCGAAAGAGTTTGTGCGAACCGAGCTTTTTATATCGGGAACCTTGCCGAATCGTCAGTTGATCTCGACCGAGGATGCGTTGGCAGGAGATGGGCCGCTGCCTTTACCAAATCCAACGCCGATAGTAGAAAGCTGGTCGGATTCGGCCGCAACGCCGAATGAACCGGCCGGCGAGGAACCTGAACAGAAGCCCGCGAAAGAACTCGTAACCGTGATGATCTGCCCGCTGACCGGTATGCGTGCGACATCGAAGTGCCCGCAGCGAGAGTCACGGAGCTTCCCAAAGGGTAGAGAGCCGAAGGAATTCTGCACGGTTCATCGTTAGTAAAGTTTTTTTAGAAAATGTGCAAGAAAGGTTTCCAACCTCGTTCTTACAAGCGCGAGGTTGGGAGAAGTGTATTCTGAGGCGGGGCGTTTTCATGCTTTCTTAGAACGGCCGATCTCATCCGCTCGTGTAATAGAATGCGGAGGCAACGACCGTTTGCTCACTCGGTCTGCCTGCAAAGAGCCGCGAGGATCGGTGAGCGTAAAAGGAAAAAAAACAATGAGAAGATCAGTGATTCTTGGAACAGTTTTGGCGGCTTCGGCCGCATTGGCGTCAGCTTGTTCGGGCACCGCCGCGCCGAACGCAAAGCCGACAACGGCGTCGCCGACTCCGAGCGCAACGGCACCGGCAAGTCCGGCAGGTTCGCCCGTGGTTTCGCCCACAAACGACACAAAGGGCAAGGTGAATTCGACCGACGTCAAGCCTGTCGATCCGAAGGCCGACGTAAAGGCGGACGATAAAAAGGCCGTCGAAAAGCCGGAAGTTAAGACGGACCAGAAGGCCACTGACGGCAAAAAAGTCAACTGAAAAAGAAGATCCGCGCCATAGGGCGCGGATCTGATCTACCGAGGAGGAAGTGAACGATCTCGTTTGCTTCATCTCCCTCGCGTCTCTGCGGCCACGTTCGAATATGCACGTTCAGCCGCAGAGACACCGAGAGACCGACTAGGAAGTTACTTCATATCCAACGCCTTCGCGAGGAACGCATAGATGTCAGCTTGCTGCTGTATGGCAAGCGTTGTCGGAAGTCCGGCACCGTGACCGCCGCGTGTCTGTATGCGGATCAGGACGGGAGCATCACCTGCCTGCGCGTACTGCATCGCGGCAGTGTATTTGAAGCTGTGAGCAGGGAAGACACGGTCGTCATGATCGGCCGTCGTAACGAGGACTGGCGGATATTTCGTGCCTTTCTTCGCGTTGTGATAGGGCGAATATTCGTACATCGCTTTGAAATCTGCAGCGTCTGTAGGATTGCCGTAGTCACTTCGCCACGCCCAGCCGATAGTGAACTTATCGAACCGCAACATATCCATTACGCCGACTTGCGGGACAGCCGCCGCAAAAAGATCGGGGTGCTGATTCAAGGTCGCGCCGACGAGAAGGCCGCCATTCGAACCGCCGTTTATCGCAAGCTTCGGTGTCGAAGTATATTTATTTGCGATCAGCCACTTACCCGCCCAGGCAAAATCGTCGAATACGTTCTGCTTCTTGAGCCTAGAGCCGCCCGTCCACCAATCCTTGCCGTATTCGCTCCCTCCGCGTAGACACGCTACGGCATAAACCCCGCCCATTTCGAGCCAGCCGACACGCGCCACCGAGAATCCGGGCGTCATAGCAATGTTGAATCCGCCGTAACCGTAAAGGAGCGTCGGATTCGTGCCATCGAGCTTGATTCCTTTCTTGTAGGTCAAAAACATCGGGATCTTTGTACCGTCCTTCGAGGGATAGAACACCTCTTTGACCTCATATAGCGACGGATCGAATTTAACGTTCGACTTGCGGAAGAGTTTGCTCGCGCCGGTCTTCATATCGTAGCTATAAATGGTCGGCGGAGCGTTGTAGCTCGAGTACGAATAGAACGTCTCACTATCCTTACGCTTGCCGCCAAAGCCGCCTGCAGAACCGATTCCGGGAAGTTTTACGTCGCGGACGAATTTTCCGGCGGTCGTGAAGATCTTGATGGCCGTGTGTGCGTCTTTCAGATAATTAACGACGAACTTGTTGCTATCCAGCAGGTTCACGCCCGCGATCGAGTCCGCCGTCTGCGGGATCACGTCAACGAACTTGTGTTCTCGCGCGAGGACATCGACCTTCACGATCTTGCCGCGCGGAGCGTCCTTGTCGGTCTGGAAGTAGAACGTCGAACCGTCGTTGCCGATGAAATTCCAACTGTTGTCGAGATTTTCGACGACCGGCAGAAAGCCGGCCTTTTCCATCTTAAGATTCTTGACGTAAACCATATTCATCCGTTCGGTGCCCTTGCCGACCGTGATGATGAGCCAATTTCCGTCTTCGCTGATCTCGGCGCCTGAGAAATATTCCTTATTGTCAGGCCGCTCGTAAATGACCTTATCGTCGGATTGTGGAGTTCCGAGTTCGTGGTAATAGATCTTTTGGAAAAAGGTGTTTTCTTTAAGTTCTTCGCCTTTTGCGGTCGCCGCGTAACTCGAATAATAAAATCCGCTATTGTCCTTGCTCCAAGCCGAAACCCCTTGGCGATTCGGCGCAAGCGTGTCAGGCAGATTTTTGCCTGTCGCCGTGTCCATCACGTGCCATTCGGTACGGTCGCTGCCGGCGATCGCCACGCCATACGCCCAAAGCTTGCCGTCGTCCGTGAAGTTCGATCCAGACAGTGCTGCGGTGCCGTCGGCGAGTATCTTATTCGGATCGAAGAAGACTTTGCCTTCGTCCGCAACTGAATTCGCGCGATAAAGTACGCTCTGATTCTGGAGTCCGTCATTCTTCGAATAGATATAGAAGCCGTCCGCAACCTTCGACGGAGCGGAAAAGCGTTCGTAGTTCCAAAGCTCTGTCAGGCGTTCCTTGATCTTTTCGCGTTGCGGGATCTTCTCGAGATACGATTCGGTCAGCTTATTCTCGGCATCGATCCAAGCACGCGTTTGCGCGGACTCGGTGTCCTCCATCCAACGGTAAGGATCCGGAACCTTCACGCCGTGAAAGTCATCGACCTGATCCGAGCGCTGAGCCGCAGGATATGCGAATTTTGTCTGGGCCGGAAAACTTACCGACAAGAACGAGAGAAGAAGGAAAAGGGCAAAACTCTTTTTAAGCATTTTCGTAACGGATACCTCGCATTTGAATTGATGCGAAGAGTATAGACCGCGAGCAAGCTAAAAAGAAACGGGCTGTCTAAAAGATCGTGATGTCGGTTCGGTCGGAATTGATGGGGCGGATCATCAAGCGTTCGTCCTTGGTCGAAAGCGGGATCCAATTGCGGCCTTCGTACAGGGCGGCTTCTGCCCTAGCCGCGTTCATCGGTTTGGCGAGGAGATAGCCCTGGCCGTAGTCGCAGCCGAGGTGCTGAAGGACGGAAAGTTGTGACGGCGTCTCGATGCCCTCGGCGATCACCTTCATTCGCAGGTTTTTCGCTAGCGAGACGATCGTCTGCAGGATCTCGGAATCTTCGCCATTCGGCCCGACGCCGGAAACGAACGAGCGGTCGATCTTGATAGTATCGAATGGAAGTTTGTGCAGTATGCTCAGACTCGAATATCCGGTTCCGAAATCGTCGAGGCTCAAAAGGACGCCCAATCTCTTGAGATCTTTCAGAAGTTTCAAGGTGAATTCGGGATTGTCCATCGCTGTACTCTCGGTTATTTCCAGCTTTAGACCATCGGCGGCGAGTTTCGATCTCTCAAGCGCGTATTCGATGTCGTAAATAAGGTCTTCGCTCGACAGATGCTTGCCGGAAATGTTGACGCTTACCACGAGATCGCGCGTTGCCGCCGAGATCTTTCGCCATTCAGCCATCTGATCGGTCGTCTCACGCAGGATCCACTTGGTGATCGGAATGATCAAGCCGGAATCTTCTGCGATCGGGATGAATCTCGCAGGCGGAATGTTTCCGAATTCGCTGTGGTTCCAGCGTAGCAGCGATTCGAAGCCGAGCAGTTTGCCGTCAGAGAGTCGGACGAGCGGTTGATAGTGCATCGAGAGTTCGCCTCGATCGACGGCGTGGCTTAGATCCATCTCAAGACGGACACGCTCAAGAAATCGCGTCCGCAGATCTTTGGTGAAGACAGCGACCCCTTCCCGCTGCGCCTTTGCGAAATTCATCGCGATGTCGGCGTCGCGAAGAACCTCCTCCGGCATCGTATATTCCATATCGGCGGGCGCAATGCCAATGTTCACACTCACAGAGATCCTGTTGCCGCTTAGAGAAAATGGCTGCGAAATGCTGTTGTGTATCCGCTGCGCGACCTTCTTTGCCTTTGCCGCGGTCGAAGGGCCTTTAAGGACGATCGCGAATTCGTCGCCGCCGATGCGTGCAACCGTGTCAGAAGGCGTTACAAGCCGTAGGAAGCGACGTGCGGCGATGCTAAGGACCTTATCGCCGATTGTATGCCCTAGGCTGTCATTGATATTTTTGAATCTTGAAAGGTCCAGAAAAAGGACGTGAAAAACGGCGCTGTTGTCTCGGCGATACTTCGCGATCCGCGACATAAGCTTTTCGCCGAAAAGCTTTCGGTTTGCAAGCCCGGTCAGAGCATCGTGAAGCGCCGCGTGCTGAAAATCTTGTTCACTCTTTCGAAGAGCAAGGTTGGCACGCTCCTGGCTTTCGAGCGAAACGGCGAGTTCCGCGGCGTGAACTTCGGCTTCTTTGCGGAGGGTACGTTCGGTCTCGGCTTTTTCACGCTGGACCTCCTCGACCTCGTGCATTGCTTGCTTGATCTCATTGACCGATCTGCGATAGCTGAAATATACGATTCCAATGCCGACGCACGAGACAACCGCCGTCAATACATCGCCGTACGTCGCCAACATATAGACGAGAGCGGCAAGGCCCGCACCGAGCATGTGCATCATTGCCCGGTGCGGAAAATCCCGTCTCCAATTTCGGTACGCGTCTATTTGACGATGTTTCGCTCTCAAGAAAGACATCAATAATGAAGCGAAACTGAAATGCAGTACCGAAATGATGCCCAAAGTCACTATGAGATGTTGGGTGCTGCCGACGACACGGCTGGCGAGTTCTGTGGATGGCAAAACGCTCCATATCAAATATGCGCCAGTGAACGATGCCACGTTGAGGGCGATGTTGACCGGCACCATCAACCGATCGAATTTGAAACCGTGACGGTAAAGATAGATACAGTTTGCCGCCGTCTCAACAACGGCTACAAGTATCGCTGTCGGACCGCCGTAGAACAAGAAAGCAAGGTAGATGCACGCGTCCCCAAAAGTGAGTGCGATATCGGTACCAGGCATTGGGATGCTGGCTCTAGGCGTGATGACGATCGCGAATAGAAGCAGTGCCGCGAGCAGCGGGGTTGTGTTTGCGACGTCGAAGTTTGCGACCGCAAATGCGAGAGCGCCGACACCTAACGCGATCGTTAAGAGCCGGGAGAATTTCTTGTGTGGGTCGAGTGCCATCCTTGAAAGGGCGATCCTTAGACAGATCGAAAAGTTGGCGAAAGCAAATGCCATACTAAGTTTAACACGCGTTCAACGCTAGAATGCAAGGATTATTTTAGTTGGCTTTGTCACGATCTAGACTCTGTGTATATAGAATATACAAGAATAGCATGTAAAGTTAGTATCCATGCCATTTCTAAACCCTTGATAAAACACCAAGTTACGCGGATATGTGCAGTGGTGAGTAGTAAGTATGCAGGTAATCCGGTGGATCTCGGAAGTCAGAAGTTCATATCCTGAGGGTGCTGTAAGTGTTGCAAATGCAGGGGTTAGCGAACCATTCTTCGCGGGCTCCGGTTGTGGCACGCGGTTTGAATTAAAGAGGGCGAAAGACGCCGAAGCATAGGGCTTCCAAAAAAAATAAAATACTGGAGAAGGGAAAATGAAAAAGACAATCGCAGGACTCGCACTCGGACTGATTCTCACGGCAGGAAACGCATTCGCAGGCGACGGAATCATCATTGGTAGCCTCGTTGACGACGGTGGCACTCGCACACAGTCGGCTTGCACGAGCCAGAACGGAACCCGTGACATCCTCCTTGAGAGCGCAACGGGCATCATCATCACCGATTTCACCGGCATAATCATCACGGATCTCGTCGGTCTCATCGTCTCGGACCGTTCGGCTCCGTCGAATTGCAGTGCCCGTGGCGGTCTTCTCGTCTCGGACTAAAGATTGGGTTGTGACACACCGGGGTACCACGGTGACACCAACCGAATGGCCCGTCGC
>DAORTR010000123.1:0-7002 GCA_035432765.1 Pyrinomonadaceae bacterium | reverse complement strand
CCCCACAGCGGCCTCGAATCCGCGCGCCGAGACGCCGCTCTATCCGTTCCTCGCAAAACTCCTTCGCGGCGAAGATCTAACGGGCCGCGAAGCCGCCGACTTTTACACCGCGCTTACCGATCCAAAGACAGGTTCGAACCAGATCGCGGCGGCCTTGACGGCATTGACGATCAAGGGTGAGACGTTCGAAGAGCTTGCCGGAATGGCTCTCGTGATGCGCGACCAAGCGACCCATATTCGCGCTCTTCAGAAGAACGCTGTCGATATCACGGGAACGGGTTCTTCACCGGCAAAAACTTTCAACGTCTCGACGGCGGCGGCGTTCGTCGCGGCCGGTGCGGGATTGATGATCGCAAAGCAAAGCAACCGAGGCGTCGCAACCCGTGTCGGAAGCGCCGACGTGCTCACTGAACTCGGCGTGAAGGTCGCGAGCGAACCATCGGTCGCGCAGACGAGCTTGAACGGCGTCGCGATAAGTTTTCTTTTTGCTCCGAAGTTTCACGCTTCGCTAAAACGTGTCGCAGAGGTTCGGCGAAGCCTAGGCATCCGAACGTGCCTCAATCTTCTTGGCGTTCTCGCGAACCCCGCAGGCGTGAATCGTTCGCTCATCGGCGTCTGGCATCAATCTATGGTCGAACCCGCCGCAAAGGCGCTCGCCTTGCTCAAGACCGACAAATCCTGGGTCGTCTATGGCAGCGACGGCCTCGACGAGATCACTCTCGCGGGTCCGACGCTCGTCGCCGAAACCATCGCGAGACAAACGCGCGGTTTCCAGATCGCGCCAAAGGATTTCGGTCTCAAACCCGCGCCGATCGATCATCTGCGTGCAAAGACCGCTAAGGAAAGCGCGAAGATCATCCGCGAAGTTCTCTCGAGCAAACGCCGCGACGAAGCGCGTTCGCTCGTTGTGATGAACGCGGCGGCGGCGCTCATCGTCGGCGGTTTTTCGAAAGAACCGATGCACGCCGCGCGCCTTGCCGAACAAAGTCTCGACAGCGGACAAGCGCAGAACAAACTCGACCGTCTCATCCAGCTCACAAACAAACCCGCAAAGAGCATTCCGCCGCGCAAAAATTGAAAATCGCCCGCCGATAAAAGATAATTGTCGAGCAATATGCTTGGCGTTCTTGCCTCTATCTACGGGCGTTTCATCGAGAGACGTAATCGGCATTTCGACGATGGAACAACGCCGATCGCCTCTCTTCCCGCGCGCACGATCTCGATCGGAAATCTGACCACCGGCGGCACAGGCAAAACGCCGCTCGTCATCAAATGCGCCGAAATCCTCGCCGGCCGCGGCAAACGCGTCTGCATCTTGACGCGCGGTTACGGGCGAAAGTCGAAAGGCAGAGTTCTCGTCTCGAACGGGCGCGAAATTCTCGAAGATGTTTTAACGGCGGGCGACGAACCGGTCGAGATGGCGAACCGCCTTTTGAAGAAGGCCGTCGTTGTCGCCGACGCCGATCGGGCAGCTGCCGCCGCGTGGACAAAGGACGAATTTGGCGTCAACGTGTTCGTGCTCGACGACGCGTTCCAGCATCGCCAGGCCGCACGCGACGTCAACATCGTCTGCATCGACGCGACCGACCCTTTTGGCGGCGGTAAACTATTGCCCGCAGGACGTTTACGCGAACCCGTAGAGTCGCTTTCACGGGCCGACGCCGTTGTCATTACGCGTGCGGGATCGCGAGACCTCGCCGATATCAAGGCGGAGATCTTGCGCGTCGCGCCGTCCGTTCCGATATTCGAAGCTCGAGCCAAGATCGTCGGCCTTCGCGAGCTTCGCGCCTCGGTCGGCACGTCGATCGCTCATAAAAAGGGCTTCGCGTTCTGCGGTATCGGCTCGCCCGAGAATTTCTTTTCGCAGCTTGAACGAGAGAACTACGACCTCGCAGGCCGAAAAAGTTTTCGCGACCATCACAAATACGCGCCGGCCGACGTCAAACATCTCGAGGCTTCCGCCGGCAAAACAGGCGCGTCATATTTTTTGACGACCGCAAAGGACGCCGTAAAGCTCGCCGAACTCTCATTCAGCCTTCCCGTCTTTATTGTTGATATCACGGTAGTTATCGACCGCGAAAAGGACTTCGCGGCGCTTTTATAGAAGTAAAGCTTTTTAGCTCGGAATTCACGAGAACTACTCTTTTCTATCTTTCGCGGGTTTTGGCTTTGGGGCTTCATCCCTACCGCTCCAATAGTAGGCGCGGACAACGGCGATATAGACGACCATGCAGATCACAAAAAAGATAAAAAGGAAGGCGATAAAGAGAGCTAGGTGATACATTATTCAACTTCTTGTTCGTCTGATACTTCGGAGAAACGCACGTTCGAAGCCCGCATTTCAACATTCAGCGATTCAACGAGTTTCGGCTCCTCGATCCAGAGAGACATTACGCTGCGGCTGCCTCGATGTTCAAGGATATGCCGATAAACTACGCTGCCGATCGCAACTATCGGTATTGAGATGAAGACGCCCGGAATGCCGCCGATCTGTTCGCCCGCAAGCACGGCGAGAATGATCATCAGCGGATGCAGATGAATGCCGCCGCGGACGATGCGCGGATAGATGACGTAATCCTGACAGATGCGAAGCGCGATCAGGAAGATCGCTACGTACCACGCCTTTGTCGGATATTCGCCGAATGCCGCGACGACGACGACGACGATGCCGATCGTCGCGGGACCGAGGACAGGCACGAATTCGAAAATTCCCGCAAGTATGCCGAGAAGAAGAGCGTACTTCAGCCCGATCGTATAGAAGCCGAGCGAACAGATGATGCCGATCATCACGCAGGAGATCAATTGAGCGCGCGTGTATGCCGCGAGCGTCAAGTTTATGTCGGCCATCATCGCTTCGACGCGCGCGCGATACGGCCCCGCAGGAAACATTCGCAGAACGCCGAGGCGCACAAGATTCACGTCCTTCAAGAAGAAGAACGCAAGCACGGGCACGAGCACGAACCAAGGCAAGATCGTAAGCACAGAGATAGCTGTCGTCCCCAAAAAGCTCGTCATTTCGCCGGCGATATCCGTGCCCATCGTGGTCAGCTTTTCCGTAACGTTCTTTTGAACCTCATCGGGCAGTCGAAGGCGATTGAAACGCTTGGTCAGGTCCTCGTAACTTCGCTGCATCGAGGCCGTGTAGCTCGGGATATTCGCGGAAAGAGCTCGTGCCTGCTCCGCAACGCTAGGCGCGACCGCCGTGATCGCAAACCCCACGACCGAGAACACGACCGTATATGAGATCAGGATCGCCAGCACACGCGGCATATACTTCTCCTTGCCGGCCGCCTTGAAAGGCTTGCGCAATCCCTTAACGAGCGGGTCGATCAGGTAGGCAAAAAAGACCGAGATAACGATCAGGAAAAGAAGGTGCTTTAACAGGAAAAGACCGTAGAGTATAGCCGCGGCCGAAAGCAGCAGCACGATCGTCAGAATAACGATGCGCGAGATCGTGCCCGCAGACGGCCCGCGTCGGCGTTCTACGGCTGTGTCCGTCTCGGACCGTTCGTTATTGAAGAGGTCGGCCATCTGAATGTGAATAACTATACGTTATTTTAGTCGTTTGCGGCAGAATTTTGATTCGAACTCGGCGATTCGGGAGAGTGCTTGAGTATCGAGATCAGAAACCTCTCGTGAAGCGCGTTGATGTCGGCTTCCGGCAGCGGTTCGTTCCCGGCGATCGTGAAAGCGGTACCGTCCTCGGACGCTGCACGCCGCTTCGCCGTTCCCGTGTGCGACGAAAGCAGAAGCTTATCGTGGTAATCGATCTGCCCGCCATCCTTGCGCCGAACGACATAGATAAAAAGATAGCCCGCCGTCTTTGCGGCCCGAAGATCCGATTCGTAGGTCTTCGGCGTCGGCACCTCCGTCGGCGTTGTCTCCGGAGTCTTGCCGTCATTCAAGATCGTTTGATTCGCGCACGAAGAGCCGAGCACGGCAAGCGCGAGTATCGGCGTCAAGAAGTAAACTCTCATTGGTCGTTCGCCTCGTCGTCATCCGCATTCGCATTCGAATGCGCCGCGTCGTTCTTCTCCATATCGTCGAGTTCCTTCTGTTCGTCGGCGGTCGGCGGAGAATTATCATCAACGTCGTCTGCGGGCGAAGCGGCCTTTTCGTCGCGGATCTTCAGCAGCCTTGCCTCGTCGTCCTCGTAAATGATCTCTGCCCAACCGCTGTCAAGCAGTTTCGCGACCATATCCGTATTCTCTTTCGCATCCGTAAATACATACTTTGCGCCGAACTTATCGCGTATCTGCGGCCCGGGATCTTCCGTCTTGCCCTCGGTAATGTCTTTGAGGAGCTTATATAGATCAGGGTGTTCGGAATAAAGATAGTTCGGATCGAGTCCGTAAACGTACCGATGTTTCGTGTCGTAGTAGAAAAGCTTCGGGAAGTCGTCCCAATTCGCGTTGAAGATCAGTTCGCCCTTCGGGATATTTTCCGCGCCCGTGTCATCAAGCCCGGTCGCGAACTCCATTGCCCGCTTATATTTATCGGCAGCCTCATTCCCGCGAATGCTGTCGGCGACGCCATTCCATTCAATGCCGAAGCGGTGGAACCCGACGGTATTCAGCATCACGACCACGAACAATATACAGCCGACGACCCACGCCGCGCCTTCTTTCCACTTTTCCGCGCGTGTCTTCGGCACAACGCCTTTGTCGAGATACGGATCGATCTCGCGACGGAACTCATCCGGAAGTTCGGCAACCTTCGGGAGAGTGAACGCCTGCCAACTGAACGCCGCAAAGAGTATCGCAAAAGGCGGAAAATACTCTGCAAAACGCTTCGATTTGAATTGCCACGCACACAAGAAACTTACGAACGCTAGGAAAAACGTCGCCTTTTCGGGCAGCTTCCCGTTACGTGGAACGAACAAGATGTAGCCGATGACCATCGCGAGGATAGCGACGGGGAAGTCCGTAAGTATTTCCTGCGCGGAATACGAATACCATTCGCCGCCGACCGCGACCGCAAAGTCACTCGCGATCTTGAATTTCTCCATCAGATGCTCATAGAAGAGCATTATGTTCTGCGGGAAATATGGATTTATCAGATTCCCGAGCACGAGTCCGAGCGTCGTGTATGCCAAGGGCCGCCAATCTAAACGCCGTTCGTTCCACGCGATGATGATCGTCCAAATGAGCGCGGCTCCCCAAAGCAGCGGAAAAAGGCTGTACGTCCAAACGAACGCGAACATCAGGGGCGCAAGCCAGACGTATTTTCGCTGGAAGAGGAGATGAATTCCGATGACCGTGATGATGATGGTCAAGGGCGGCGCCTTTGCCATATTCATCCGATAGAAAAAGGCGTTCGCGCAGCACATCAATGCCGCGAACCACACGAGGTGATACTTGACCTCGTATCGAACCATCAGCCAATAGACGGAGAAGATCGCAAGGCTGCCGTAAAAGATCGTTGAGATCTTGGCCGCCGTCTGCAGGTCAAAGAACCAAAGGAACGGTATCTGCAGCAGGTGAAAAAGAAAGTGATGATCGGCGTAAGACTGCGGATTCAGCACCGTCAGCGGCAGCCACTCGAAAGTCGGAAGCCATTTTCCCTGGCTAAAATTCTCCCAAAGGAGCGAACTCCATTTGATGTGATAGTAACCGTCCCAATCGCCGCAGCAGATCGCGTCGGTCCGCGTCTGCAGGAAGATCATCACCATTGCGGCGGCCAGCAGGCCGAACGTCAAATATGTGATCCGAACGGCGCGGTCGGTCTCAAGGAATTCCTTCCAACCTTGCTTCTTCGTCTGATCATCTTCTATTGGAGTCTCGCGATTTTCGTCCATTTATAAGCGGCTTTTTTAGAAAAATATAACTTCGGGCAAAAAGAGAAAAGTAGCACGAAACAAGGGCGAAATCTAATTTGACCGCATCTTCTTCGCTCCTTTCGGCCATCTATTTGTAACTGACTCTATGACAGATAGCCGCAATTTCGCTACAATGCAGTTTTCGATATGTATCCGAAAGGAAATCTTTTGATTCCGGCAAGCCACGGCCGGCTCGAGGCGATCATCAAGGAACCGTCCGGGCCGAGACGCGGCGTCGCGCTCGTATGCCATCCGCATCCACTCGGCGGCGGGACGATGCACAACAAGGTCGTTTTCCGTGCGGCTGCGGGGCTTGTCGATGCGGGACTCACGACGCTGCGGTTCAATTTTCGCGGCGTAGGCGCTTCGACAGGCGTTCATAACGAGATCGAAGGCGGCGTCGAGGACGTAAATGAAGCGCTCAACTATCTTAAGGCAGACTTTCCCTACGAAGATATCACGCTCGCGGGCTTCTCGTTCGGCTCGCGAACCGGTATGGAGGTCGGCGTGGCAGATGACGACGTTAGGCGCCTGATCTCGATCGGAACTCCGGTCGAAAAATATAACGACTACGACTTTCTAGCAGACGTAAAAAAACCGATATTATTCGTCCACGGCGACGAGGACGAATTTTGCAGTGTCGCGGGACTTCGATCGCTGACCGATCGCATTCCGCAAGCTGATGTCGTTATATTCGAGAATTGCGGACACTTTTTTGACGACGACCTTGAAAAACTTCGCGCTACGATCCGCGATTGGACCGGGAAGCAACTTTCAAATAAATAATATGGATCAAGAACCTATAAGAGACGCCGCGATCCGGCTGACGATGATGCCGCGGGACACGAACGCTCACGGCACGGTTTTCGGCGGCGTGATATTAAGCTATATCGACGTTGCCGGCAGCGTTGAGGCCGTAAGGCAGACGAAACACGACCGGTTCGTAACCGTTGCGATGAAGGAGATCGTTTTTCACGAACCTGTGTTTATCGGGGACCTCGTAAGCTTTTATGCCGAGACGACCCGTGTCGGGAATACGTCGGTTACGGTACACGTTGACGTCGAGGCCGAACGCTTCGGCAATCAAGGGCAGAAGGTGAAAGTAACCTCTGCTGACGTTACCTTCGTTGCGATCAATCAATTCCGCGAGAAGGTGCAGGTTCGGAGCTAAACTCAACCAAATC
>DAORTR010000122.1:0-7043 GCA_035432765.1 Pyrinomonadaceae bacterium | reverse complement strand
CCGCAGAGTCGCGGAGCCGCAGAGGAAGAGCGGACGGGGGCGTCCGCGTTCCGACACGGAATCCACGGCTTGAAAGCCGTGGCAATTCAAAAGCAGACGGGGGCGGACGGTGTGTGAGGCGAACGGTGAGCCCATACTGACGTGCGGGCTACCGACACATTTGGCTCCTTGCGGAGCCATTGCGGACGAGGGCGTCGGCGGTCCGGGGGGTGTCATTTGCCGACGACAACGATGTTGACGAGGCGGTTGGGGACGACGATGATCTTTTTGATCTCGCTGCCGTTGATAAACTCCTGAATTCGCGCGTCGGCTAGAGCGAGTTTTTCGAGGTCTTCGCGGGTCGTGTCAGGCGAAGCGAACACGCGCCCTCGGAGTTTTCCGTTCACCTGCACGGCGATCTCGATCTCGTCCTCGCGGGCAAGTTCCTCGTTGAATTCAGGAAATCTCGCGCCCGAAGCGAGCATCCCCGAGTCGCTTGCGGTAAGGTGCGAATACAGTTCCTCGGCGACGTGCGGCGAGAATGGCGTGAGCATTAGGACGATGGCGGTCAGTGCCTCGCGAATGGCAAACCGCGTTTCGGCATCGGCGTTCGCAGGCTCGGTCTTGACGTCGCCGACGGCATTCGAGAGTTCCATCAAGGCGGCGACCGGCGTGTTGAATTGGAGTGTTTCGAGGCTGTCGCCGACGCGCTTGATCGTCTGATGCGTTTTGCGTCGAAGGCCGCGAGCTTCTGCCGATGCGGCGCCTGCGGGAGCATCCGTGATGTCGAGATGATCGATCCACGCACGCGTTTGTCGCCAGATACGTTGAATGAAACGCGATGCTCCCTCGATGCCGGCTTCGTTCCAGACGAGTTCGTTCTCGATCGGAGCGGCGAACATCACAAAAAGACGCGTTGCATCTGCCCCGTAAATTTCGACCATTTCGTCCGGGTCAACGCCGTTGCCTTTGGATTTGGACATACGCTCGACGGCGAACTTAAGTGCCGCGGACGAATCAGTTGCCTTCGCCGATGAGATGCGGCCTTTCGGATCGCGATCGACGACAACCTTATCGGGCGGGAAGTAGATGCGTTTGCCGCTCGAATCGTCAAAGAACGTTTCGCCGACCACCATTCCTTGCGTCAGGAGTCGCGAGAACGGTTCGTCGAACTGCAAAAGGCCCATATCGCGGATCGCCTTTGTCCAAAAGCGTGCGTAGATGAGGTGCATTACGGCGTGGTCGTCGCCGCCGATATATTGATCGACCGGTGCCCAATAATTCGCAGCGAACGGATCGAACGGCATTATCTCGTTCGTAGGATCCGTGTAGCGGTAGTAATACCAGGACGAATCGACGAACGTGTCCATCGTATCGGTTTCGCGGCGGGCCGGGCCTTCGCAATTCGGGCACGTCGTTTCGTAGAACTCCGGAGCCTTCGCAAGCGGCGATTCGCCGGTGCCGGTGATCGGTGCGGATTCGGGCAGACGGACGGGCAGATTCTCGAACTTTTCAGGAACGACGCCGCAATCGTTACAGTAGATCATCGGGATCGGCGAGCCCCAAAATCTCTGCCGCGAAATTCCCCAATCGCGCAGACGAAATGTCGTCGCAGGTTCGCCAAACCCTTTGGATGCAGCAAATGCAGCCATCTCGCGTTTAGCGTCCGTGCTCGGCTTGCCGCTCCAATCGGCGGAATTCACGAGCTTGCCGTAGTCGCTGAAAGGAAGAACGGGCGCAGGCTGTTCGTCGTCGAGCGGCGTGATGACCTGTTTGATCGGCAGCCCGAATTGGACGGCGAACTCGTGATCGCGTTCGTCATGGCCGGGAACGCTCATTACTGCGCCCGTGCCGTAATCCATCATCACGTAATTCCCGACCCAGATGGGCAGTTCCTCGCCGCTGAAAGGATTGATGGCCTTCAGCCCCGTGTCGGTGCCGTCCTTTGCGATCACTTCATCACGCTCGGTCGGCTTTTGGCTCTCGGCGACGATCTCGTCGATCTTTGCGACGATCTCTGGCGAGAAATTTGCACGGTTCTGCTCGACAACGTCGTGCTGGGCGGCGACGACTATGGCGTTCGCGCCGAAGATGGTGTCGATGCGTGTCGTAAAGACGCGTATGGCCGCCTCGGAATCGCAGACGGCGAAATCCACATACGCGCCGTCCGAACGTCCGATCCAATCCTGCTGCCGCTTTAGCACGTTCTGAGGCCAGCCGGATTCGATCGACGTCATCCCTTCGAGCAGTTCGCTCGTGTATGCGGTCGTTTTCAGGAACCACTGTTCGAGATCTTTCTTGATGACCGGATTTCCGCAACGCCAACAAAAGCCGCCGCTCGCCTGTTCGTTCGAGAGTGTCGCCTGATCGGTCTCGCACCAATTGACCTGCGTCATACGTTTGTATGCGAGGCCCATTTCGTACATTTTGAGGAAGAACCACTGGTCGAATTTGTAGTATTCCGGTCGATGCGCGTAGATCTGGCGGCGCCAATCGTAACTGAGTCCGAGGCGTTCGAGTTGGCCGCGCATCGCCTCGATATTCTTTTCGGTCCAATCGCGCGGGTTTACGCCTCGTTTCACGGCAGCATCTTCCGCGGGCTGGCCGAAAGAATCCCAGCCGATCGGGTGAAGGACGTTGAAGCCCTTCAGGCGTTTGTACCACGCCAAGGCGTCGCCCGCCGAGTAGTTGCGGACGTGGCCCATATGAAGATTGCCCGAAGGATACGGCAGCATCTCGAGCGCGTAAAACTTCGGCCGCGTATTCTCAGGGTCCGGCTCGGCCTCGAATGCCTTCGACGCGGCCCAAATTCCCTGCCATTTCTTCTCTATCTTTTTTGCGAAATACTTGTCGTCCATCTGGTAAACGGGTAAAAATTCTATGGTAGCGGAAATTGCGAAAAATATCAGTTTGGCGTTGAGAATGTTGCGTTTACGCGATAATTTGTGAGCGCAGGCAGAAAAGCTTGTGATATTCTAATAGGACCGATCAGGTTTGATGAGAATGAATATTCAACGCATACGGTCCTTGCCGAAGCCAACTTAAGCTGTCTTGCTGCCCGAACCGTCTGCCTCGCAACCCTTAGAACGGGAGGTAAAAGCATGATGGTCACCCAAACTAACCCCGACCTTAAACATACTTTCGATAGCAAGTTCGCCTTGAGCGACTCCCGTCCCGATCCCGTCTCGCAAAAGCTAAATGACGACATCATCGCTTCGCTCGCCCGTATGCCGGAAAATCGACGCGCACGGCAGGTCGGCGAGTGGGAAATGATGCGTCGGCGGACGTTCAAACTGCCGTCATAGCGCGTGGCGGGATCGCGCCGGACATTCCATTTAACGCCGTCAAGTGGTTTAATGGAAGTATGGATACGATCGGTGCGGGCACGGCGGCCAGCGATCTGGCGGCCAGATTCACGGCAGTTCGCGAGCAAACCGTAGAGCTTTGCGAACCGCTCGAGATCGAAGATTACATACCGCAGCCCGTTGAATTCGTCTCGCCCACAAAATGGCACATCGCCCATACGACGTGGTTCTTCGAGGAGATGGTTCTGGCAAAATTCGTCGAAGACTACGAGAGATTCAACGAACATTTCTCTTTTCTTTTTAACAGCTATTACAACACGATCGGCAACCGTACGATCCGCAGCGAACGCGGCACCTTGAGCCGGCCAACCGTCAAAACGATCTACGAATATCGGAAGTATGTGGACGAGGCCATGCAGGCATTGCTCGGCGATGTTTCGGCGCATAAAAATGCCGTCGAGATCGAAGATCTCACGACGCTTGGCATCAATCACGAGCAGCAGCATGACGAACTGCTCCTGACCGATCTTAAATACTGCCTCGGGCAGAATCCGCTTGATCCTGTTTACGACCTGACTTGGGATCGCGAGGATCAGCAGGCTTTGGGCAAAGGCGAATTCATCAAGATCGACGCCGGCAAATACGAGATCGGGTTCGAAGGCAACGGATTCTGTTTTGACAACGAGCTTGCGCGGCACACGGTCTTTCTCGATGAATTTTCGATCTCCGACCGCGCCGTAACGAACGCAGAGTTCGCCGAGTTCATCGAAGCGGGCGGTTACGACGATTTTCGCCTGTGGCATTCCGAAGGCTGGGAATGGGTGCGTGCGAACGACGTAAAGGCGCCGCTTTACTGGGAGAAGCACGCGGGCGGTTGGTCGCATTTCACGTTGCAGGGGAAACAGGAAGTTGACCCGGACGCGCCCGTCTCGCACGTCTCATTTTACGAGGCGGCCGCTTATGCAGAGATGGCGGGAATGCGTCTTCCGACGGAATTCGAATGGGAGACCGCACAGTCTAAGTTCGAGTGGGGCCAGCGTTGGGAATGGACGGCGTCCGCGTACCTTCCGTATCCGGGCTTTTCAAAACCGCCGGATGCGGTCGGCGAATACAACGGAAAATTTATGGTCAACCAGATGACGCTCCGCGGCGAATCCATCGCAACTCCGGAAAGCCACAGTCGCCCGACGTATCGGAACTTCTTTCATCCGCAGATGCGTTGGCAATTCTCGGGCTTAAGGCTCGCGAAGTAGTATTCGTAATTCGGTTGTTACGTTGTTCCTTATGCCTTCAAAATATGAAGACAATTCTGCTTTCGAACGGGACGTGATCGCGGGCCTCTCGATGACGCCGAAAAGGCTGTCTTCGAGATATTTTTACGATGATGAAGGTTCGCGGCTCTTTCAGGAGATAATGACGCTGCCCGAGTATTATCTAACGGATTGCGAGACGGAGATATTCACTGAGCAAACGGATGCGATCATCGACGGCTTTCTTGCCGAGGGCACGAACATCGACATCGTCGAGCTCGGCGCAGGTGACGGTTCAAAGACCGCGATTTTACTCAAAAGCCTGCTCGAGCGCGACGCCTCGACGCGATACTCACCGATCGACATCTCAGAGGAAGCGATCGGCGAGCTTGTCGCAAATTTTCGCGACGAACTCCCTGAGCTTACGATCGAGCCGCACGTCGGCGACTATTTCGCGATCCTTGATTCGCTGCGAAAGACGGCGGATCGGCGAAAGATAATACTTTTTCTTGGTTCGAACATCGGGAACTTTCGTGCGGATGCGGCGAAGGGGTTTTTCGGCTCGCTTCGGGCCGTGATGAATGACAACGACCTTTTGTTCATCGGATTCGATCTGCAGAAGGATCCGCGTGTGATCCATCGCGCGTACGACGATCCGGAAGGCGTTACGGCGAGATTCAATTTGAACCTTCTTGAGAGGATCAATCGCGAACTCGGCGGAAATTTCGTCAAGGAGAACTTTCTTCACTATGCGAATTATCGCCCGATCGAGGGCGCGGCGCGTTCATATTTGATAAGCCGTGAAAAGCAGACGGTCGAGATCGCCGGACAGCGGTTCGATTTCGAACGTTGGGAGCCGATCTATATGGAGATCTCGCAGAAATATTCGATCCAAATGATAGAAGATTTCGCACGTGAGGCAGGTTTTCGCATCTTGAAGAATTTCTTCGACAGCCGCGAATATTATTGCGATTCGCTTTGGCGGACCGAACCTAGATGAACATCGTGATCCTGCGATTCGATTCGCTGTCTTCAACCAATGACGAGGCAGCGGATCAAGCCCGACGCGGTGCCGCAGAAGGTATCGTTGTCGTCGCGCGCAGCCAGACGAAAGGCCGCGGACGGCACGGTCGTACTTGGGCCTCGGCGCCGGACGCAGGGCTGTATTTCAGTATCGTTCTTCGCCCGCAGCTTGATGCGGCTTCGCTGTCGCTTATCACCTTGATGGCGGGAGTTGCCGCCTGCGACACGCTATTGGAATTCGGAGCTAATGCCGATATCAAGTGGGTCAACGACCTTCTTGTCGCCGAGAAGAAGGTCTGCGGCATCCTTGCCGAGGCGGTCGAGACGTCGGCAGGCCTCGCGGTCATCTTAGGTATCGGCGTCAACCTCACGCGTACGGCCGTGCAGGACGATAACGCCGAATTTGCAACATCGCTTGAAGGCGTTACCGGCAAAAAGATCTCGCCCGACGAATTCGCCGAATGTCTCACGCGTTATCTTACATACCTTTACAACGTCTTGGGCGAAGAGCCCGATCGGATCCTTCACGAATGGCAGCAGCGTTCGAGCTATTTTTCGGGAAAAGAAGTGCGCGTGAAGACCTCGACTGGCGAGTTTACGGGAATCACCGACGGGCTTGAGCAAAATGGTGCGTTGCGTGTTAAACTCCTCGACAATTCGATCGTAATTGTTCAGGCGGGCGAGGTCGAAAGGCTTCGAACGCCCGAAAACTTCTAAATGCGTTTATCTGAAATTCATCCCATCGTCTATCACACTCGAGTTGCGCAGAAAAGGCTCTTTCGGCGTATCTCCGACCTCTCGCCGGCCAAGAACTTTGCAAGCGAAATTCAAGCTGCCGATCTGCCCGCATCGTGCTCGAAACACGCTTCGCTCCTTCGGCGCACGCTCGGCGCCTCCGACCCGCAGCTTCAGGAGAACAAGGTCGTGAACTTGAGCATCGCCGCACCGACCATCGACGGAATCCTTATCAAACCCGGCCAATTATTTTCGCTTTGGCGTCAGGTAGGGCGAACGACCGAGGAAAAGGGCTATCTCGACGGTATGCAGCTTTCTCGCGGCGAGGTCTCAAGAGGCGTCGGCGGCGGACTTTGTCAGCTATCGAATCTTCTGCATTGGATGGTGCTGCACACGCCGATGACCGTCGCAGAACGCCATCATCACAGCTTCGATCCGTTCCCGGATGACAATCGAGTGCTCCCTTTTGGCAGCGGCTGCGGAGTTTTTTATAACTACCATGATCTTAGGTTCTTCAATCCGACGGACATCACGTTCCAATTGCGCGTAAAAGTCGGCGAGAACCACCTGCGCGGGAATATCTTTGCGGACAAAGCGCCGCCTCACACGTATCATATTGTCGAGAAAAACCATCGATTTTTCCGCGAAAATGACAAAACTTGGCGGGAAAATGAGATATGGCGTGAGACGATCGATCGAACGACGGGCAACATCGTTCGCGTCGATCAGTTGATGAAAAATCTCGCTGAAG
>DAORTR010000121.1:0-7092 GCA_035432765.1 Pyrinomonadaceae bacterium | reverse complement strand
TTGGTCGCCTGACGCTGTGCGTCGTTAAAATACGCCGGAACCGTGATAACGGCCTGCTCGACCTTTGAGCCGAGATAATCTTCCGCCGACTGCTTCAGCTTCTGAAGGATCATCGCCGCGACTTCCGGCGGGCTGTACTGCTTACCCTCGGCCGTGATGCGGACGTCGCCGTTGCCGGCCTTTTCGACCTTGTAGGGAACTTGTTTGATCTCGTCCGACACTTCGTCGAACTTCCTGCCCATAAAACGCTTGATCGAATAAAGCGTGTTCTCAGGGTTCGTCACAGCCTGACGCTTAGCGACCTGGCCGACCAGACGGTTGCCGTCCTTTGTGAATGCGACGACAGAAGGCGTCGTACGCCCGCCCTCGCTGTTCGTAATAACGACGGGTTCGCCGCCCTCCATGACCGCGACGACCGAATTGGTCGTTCCGAGGTCAATACCGATAATTTTCGCCATATTCTTTTATTCTCCCAACAATATAAGTGCCTGCTCTCGATACAATACCGCTAACTTGAGCATTTATAGATGATAAAGGTTGAGTGTGTTGTTGTCAAGTTTTAAGATCGGAACAAAAACTCACGTGGCTGGCCGTCAGAGGTTTTGAAAGAGAGAAGCCCGGACTAGAGTCCCGCTATTCTGGCATTTCCCCTTTTCCCGCCGACGGTCGATAAGGAATCTGCACGGAAAATCGATTACCTGTATCACGAAAAATACGGTAGAATCAGGTATTTTCCAACTCTGTCCAATATTTAGCTATGAACGAAGGTGTGAATTCTGAGATCACTCAGATGCTGCATGACTGGAACCGCGGTGACGAGAGCGCGAGCGAGCGTCTTTTGCCGTATGTTTACGATGAGCTAAAACGTCAGGCGCGCCGCCTTATGTCGCGTGAACGAGCGAACCATACGCTTCAGCCGACAGCTCTCGTTCACGAGGCGTTCGTGCGGCTTGCGAAACAGGGCGGCGTCGAGTGGCAGAACCGTAGCCACTTCTACGGGATCGCGTCTCGCTTGATGCGCCAGATACTTATTGACCACGCACGTCAGCACGGTGCCGCGAAACGCGGTTCCGCAAAGGTTCATTTCTCACTCGACGATGTAGCGATCCCGGTCGAAACCCGAGCCGGTTCGATCCTCGCTCTGGATGAAGCCCTAGAACGCTTAGAAGCTGTCGACGAGCGCCAAGCGAAGGTTGTTGAGATGCGTTTTTTCGGCGGCTTGAGCAATACCGAGATCGCTGAAGCTTTAGACATCTCCGAGCGCACGGTCCAACGCTCCTGGTCGGTCGCAAAACTCTGGCTTTATCGCGAGATGACGAGTTCTTGAACAGTGACTGTCGCGATCGCGTTCTTTTTTTCGCATATCCTTGTTGCAAGACCTCTATCTCGTTTTAAGCGGGCGCACTAATGACCGAACAAGATCGTGAAAAGATCAATGAATACGTTGCCGACGCTCTAGCTTTGGATGCGGGCGAACGTGACGCCTTCCTGTTGCGCGCGGAGATGACCGAACTTCAACTCGCTGAAGCACGATCGCTCCTCTCGATGGCCGACGGTGCAGCTTCGATGCTGGACGCGCCGGCGATCGAATTTTCAAAGGATTTTTTTTTCGCAGATGAGAGAGAACGTCTCGCAGGTCGCGCCGTCGGACCGTTCACGATCATCAGAGAGGTCGGCCACGGCGGAATGGGCGCCGTTTACCTTGCCTCGCGAAAGGTCGGTGAAAGGCAACAACGCGTTGCTCTCAAGCTCTTAAAACGCGAGATGAACTCGAGTGTTTTTCGGCAACGCTTTGAGCAGGAACGCGCGATCCTCGCGACGCTCAGCCATCCGAATATATCGAGTCTCGTGGATTTCGGCTCTACGGACGACGGTACGCCGTATTTTGCGATGGAGTACGTTGACGGCCATCCGATAGACGTATTCTGTTCGCAGAATTCGTACGGCTGCGACGATCGCCTAGCTCTTTTTCAGAAGGTCTGCTCGGCCGTCTCGTCGGCGCATCGCGGCCTCGTCGTCCATCGCGACCTAAAGCCTTCCAATATACTCGTAACCAGCGACGGCACACCGAAACTGCTCGACTTCGGCATCTCCAAGATCCTGAGCGACAGCGGAGAGCAGGATCAGACGGCGACCGTTACGCGTCTCGGTGCAATGACGCCGAGTTACGCTTCGCCCGAGCAACTCAACGGCGAAAGCGTGACGACCGCGACCGACATATATAGCTTGGGCGTCATTCTTTTTGAATTGCTTTCGGGCCATCGCCCTTTCGAGGATAAAGAAAAGGACCTGAACCGCATCTTGCGTGCAGTCGCCGAAGATGAACCGCCGCCACCGTCTTCGAAAGCCGATAGCGGCGAGATCGCCGAGAAGCGCGTCCCGATCTCGTCAAGCCGCGATCGCGCGGACGAAGCGCGAACGCTAGCGAATCCCTTGCGGGCAGATACCGGTCGAGAGGACCTTAGGGAAAAGACGCCGCGGTCGGCGCTCCGCCCACAGGAGATCCGCGGCGACCTCGACCGTATCGTCCTAAAATCGCTTCAGAAGGAACCCGAACGCCGCTATTTGTCTGTCGATGCGTTTAGCGACGACATCGGGCGATTCCGGGAGGGCAGGCCCGTGACCGCTCGGTCTGCCACGCTTCTTTATCGATCCGGAAAATTCCTCCGCCGCAACCGCGCGATGGCTCTCGTCGGTGCTTTACTCGTTATCGCGGTCGCCGCCGGCATTTTCGCGACACTTTGGCAGGCACGCATTGCTGAGGCCGAACGGGCGCGGGCAGAAAGACGTTTCGAGGACGTACGTGCACTTGCGAATTCATTCCTCTTTGAGATCACGCCTGATATCGAACGACTGCCGGGATCGACGCCCGCCAAGGTAAAGCTCGTCACGCGGGCCCTCGAATACCTGAACAAACTTACGCTCGATTCAAACTCTGACCCGGAGTTGATGCGTGAGATCGCGCGCGCCTACGACAAGGTCGGCGATGTGCAGGGAAATCCGTCGGCACCGAATATAGGCGACATCAAAGGTGCACTCTCGAGCTATCAAAAGGCTCTCGACATTCGCCTCGCTCTCGCGGAGCGTTCGCCGAATGACATCGAGCTTATGTCCGGGATCGCTGACGACTACCATATGCTCGGCACGCTCGAATCTTTCGGCGGCGACTATGCAAAGGCTACTCCGCTGCTCGACAGATCGCTCGAACTTAGAGAACAGGTCCTGGCGGCCGACGCGGACAATTTTGTATTTCGGAACAAATACGCATCGACGATAAGGGCACGCGGACTGATCCCGTTCTACGACGGCGACAATAGGAGCGCCATCGAGTATTTCAAACGCTCGCAAGCTCTCTATGGCAGCCTTTTGAAGCAGCAGCCTGAGAATGATGATGTCGCCGCCGACTACTATTATCTCTTTGTAAATATCGGCGAAGCTCAAGGTTGGGAGAATGAGTTAGATGCCGCGCTTGAGAAAGTACAGATAGGCGTGGACGGGCTAAAGCAGATCGCTGCGCGCCATCCCGCGGACCGATCTTTCCAGCGCACGCTGCATCTCGCGTACTCAAGGCTTGGTACCGCTTTCGAAGACCTCGAAAAGTTCGGCCTCGGGATCGACGCATACTCGACCGCCCTTGCTATTGCGAAAACTTCTTCCGAAAGCGACCCGACGGATCAAACCGCAAAACGCGACGTAGCTTTGGCGTACAAGAAGCTCGGTCAATGTCAGGAAGGTGCAGGGAAACTCGCCGATTCGCTTCGGTCGATCCAGAACGCGATCGCCGTCTTTACCGAACTAAGCGAGGCCGATCCGAACAACTTTGAAGTGCTATATGACGTTGCGAACACGACCTTTTCGCTCGGCATGACATACGCTTCGATGAAGAATTATCCGGAGGCGATAAACACTTACGGTCGGTCGCTTGATAAGTTCAAGAATGTGATCGCCGCAAATCCGACCAATACATACGCCCGCCGTATGACCGCCCACAATTACAAATGCCTCGCCGAGGCCCTTGCGGCAAGCCGTGTGGATAATGCAAAGATCGCAGAGAATTATCGCCTTTCTCTCGAAGCCTTTCAGGCACTCGCATCGGAAGATAAACTCGAAAAGATCGATGAGCCCGTCATCCCTGAGATCGAAGGCGCACTCTCGAAATTGTAACCCTGCGTTCGATGTTATTCTTTTGAATTTTTCGAGGCGGCGTCGGCTTTCATTAGGCCGGCGACCTGAAAGACGTAGTGTATGCCGGAGACGACGGCGAAGAAGGCGACCGTAATGTAAACGGTCGGCAAATAAAAGCCGCGAAGCTGCGGATAAACCGCCGCGATCAGGATCGCGATCACGCCGAAAACCTGAACGAAAGTGCTTGCTTTCCCTAGCCATGAAGGCTTAAAGCCCCGAAATCCCGTCATCAAGCTGATCGCGCCGGCGACCGCGATTATCAAAATGTCGCGTCCGATCACGACGATCGTAACGTATGGTTCGACGGGAAGATGCCGCGGCGGATGCGGGCCGAAAACCGCAGGGATCGAGAGAATGATGAATGCCGTTGTCATCAGGAGTTTATCGGCGATCGGGTCGATGATGGTCCCGAGTTCGCTCTCCTGTTTTAAGGTCCTCGCCAAAAAGCCGTCGATGCCGTCCGACAGACCGGCACTCGCGAACACGATCAAGGCCCAGCCTTCGTGCCCGTAGATCATCAGCATCGCAAAGATCGGAATGAGCGCCATTCGCAGGAACGTCAGGACATTCGCGACCGTCAAGATGCGTGTTGAATTTGTGTTCGTCTGATCAGGCATCTTTTTGGGCAATGCGCAGCGTAAGAAGCGATATCTCCGGCGGGCATTGATAACGCACGGGAAGGACGACGGTGCCGATGCCACGTGTGATATATATCTGTGCAGAATTCCGTTCATGCAGGCCGCTCGAAAGTTTTCTGCGGCGAATGATGCGTTTTTCCTTGTCGCGGAGCTTTATTTGGCCGCCGTGCGTATGTCCGCTCAACGTAAGATCGACGTGCCGTTTTACCGATTGGCGGAAGATGACCGGATTATGCGCGAGCAATATCTTCACCTCGTCCGGATAAGAACCTTTCAACGCGGCCGCGAGATCCGTCTGACCGACCATATGATCGTCAACGCCGCCGAGCCAGAATGACGAACCGTCGCCGCTTCCCAATCGGAGGCCTTCGTTCACGAGCATCGTGATGCCTTCGCCGCGAAAAAGCTCGGTTACGAGCGCCGCATCCGTCCAATGATCGTGATTGCCGAGACACGCGAAGGTGCCCATCGGCGAACGCAGCTTTGCGAGCGTCTCAGCTACAGGCGCGATATATCCGCTGTCGTGCGAAACGTAATCGCCTGTTAAAAGGACGATGTCGGGCTTTAATCGATTCGCGAATTTTACGGCACGCTCGATGTGCTTTAGATCCGTGAGCGGGCTGTGATGTATGTCCGACAGATGGACGCATTTCAGGCCGTCGAGTTTTTTCGGAAGTCGTTCGAGTGTGATCTCGATACGTTCGAGCGAAAGAGTCGTCGCCTCGTTCATCGCATCTTTTGCCCGTTTCGAAATATCGCCGGCGAGTTTGCGCAAAGGCTTCTCGGACGCAACATATGCATTTATCCGATCGCCCAGCCTTGTGCGTTTTGCCCCGGTATTGTCCATCTTTCGTTTTATACGCTTCCCTCGGGCAAAATGCGCAAGAATTTCCGTTTACCGACCTGAATAAGGACGCCATCGCCCGAAACCGCAAGGTCGGCGTTTCCGTCGGCTTTTTCGCCGTCGATCTTGATGCCGCCTTGTGCAATAAGCCTTCGCGCTTCGCCTTTTGAGCCTGCAAGCCCTGTATCCGCAAGGAGTTGTGCAAGCTGATACTCTCCGGCAGCGACACGCTTTTCGTCAATCTCGTCCGGCACGTCTTTCTGAACGAACTGCCGCGTGAACGCGTCCTCTGCCTCGTTCGCCGAAGTTTCTGAATGAAAATCCTTTATGATGAGTTTCGCGAGGTTTACTTTAACGTCTTTCGGATTTTTTCCAGCTGCAATTTCAGCTCTCAAATTTGAGATCTCGTCAGGCGTGAGATCTGTCAGCAACTCGTAGTATTTCCACATCAGCTCGTCGGAGATCGACATCACCTTGCCGAACATCGATTCGGCCGGCTCGTCGATACCGATGTAGTTGTTGAGCGACTTCGACATCTTGTTGACGCCGTCGAGGCCTTCGAGAAGCGGCGTCGTCAAGATCACCTGAGGTTCGAGGCCCGCCTCACGCTGGAGGTTTCGGCCCATCAGCAGGTTGAATTTCTGATCGGTTCCGCCGAGTTCGACGTCTGCGCCCAACGCCACAGAATCGTAGCCTTGTATCAGCGGATAAAGCAGTTCGTGGAGCGAGATCGGTTTTTCGTCTGCAAGCCGTTTCGTAAAATCGTCACGCTCAAGTATCTGCTTGACGGTCGTGCGCGCGCAGAGTTTTACAAAATCCGCCGCGTCGAATTTGTCCATCCATTCGCCGTTGAATCGCAGTTCCGTCTTTTCGGGATCGAGCAACTTGAACATCTGCCGCTTGTAGGTTTCGGCGTTCTGATTCACTTCTTCGCGGGTCAATGGCGGCCGCGTTACGTTCTTGCCCGAAGGATCGCCGATCATTCCCGTGAAATCGCCGATGAGGAAGATCACCGTATGGCCGAGATCCTGAAAGGCTTTGAGTTTGCGGATCACGACCGTGTGCCCGAGATGAATGTCCGGCGCCGTCGGGTCAAGCCCAAGCTTCACGCGAAGCGGCTTGCCTGTCTTTTCCGCACGTTCGAGCTTCTTTCGCAAGTCTTCCTCGCGAATGAGATCGACAGCGCCTTTCTTCAAAAATGAGATCTGTTCGTCAACTGTCATCGAGGTTTTGATTATAGCCTTAGCAACTCGGAACTGCACCTAAGGGCAATATATCCGTCTGCTCGTCGGTCAAAATGACCGATGCTTGAAACTTATTTTTCGCCGACGGCCAAATCCGCATAGATTTCGCTTGACAGCGGCAAAAGATGGGCATAGATTTGTTCAGCTTTATATATTTCAACTTACATCCCTAAGGCTTTTT
>DAORTR010000120.1:0-7212 GCA_035432765.1 Pyrinomonadaceae bacterium | reverse complement strand
GGATGTTGTGTTTGTCGAGCAGGTGGCGGAGCGAGCGGACGGGCATTTTGAGGATGTCGGCAGCTTTTGTCTGGCTGCCGCCGCATTGTTTCAGAGCCTCGACGACGTAGGTCTTTTCGAGATTGTCGAGATGGGCAGAGAGGTCGATGCCGTCTTCGGGAAGTTCGAATTCCGAGCGAATGCGGTCGGGGTTGTAGTTCGTTATGTGGGTAGGAAGGCGTTCGGGCTGGATCGCGTCGGTGCGTTCGAGGGCGACGGCACGCTCGATCGTGTGTTCGAGCTCGCGTACGTTGCCGTGCCAGGCGTAATTCTCAAGCAGTTCGAGCGTATTTGGAGAGACGCCGATCGCGCGGCCGGTCATCTCCGCAAATTTCGCGACAAAATGATCTACAAGCATCGGGATGTCATCGCGGCGTTCGCGCAAGGGCGGCAGTTCGATCGGGATCACCGAAATTCGGTAAAAGAGGTCTTCGCGGAATGTGCCTTCATCGGACATCTTGCGAAGATCTCGGTTCGTTGCGCCGATAACGCGTGCGTTGATAGCGATCTCTTCATGTGCGCCGACAGGACGCACACGCTTTTCCTGCAGTACGCGGAGCAATTTCACCTGCATCGCAAGCGACATCTCGCCGATCTCGTCAAGGAAGATCGTGCCCGTGTTCGCCGCCTCAAACAGGCCTTTGCGGTTCGTGTTCGCGCCGGTAAAGGCGCCCTTCATATAGCCGAAGAGTTCGCTTTCGAGCAGGGTTTCCGTGAATGCGCCGCAGTTAATCGAAATGAAAGGCTTCTCTGCACGCGGACTAAGGTCGTGGATCGCGCGAGCGACGAGTTCTTTTCCCGTGCCGCTTTCGCCGTGGATCAGTACTGTCGAGGGAACTTCCGCAACCGTCTCTATCATCTGAAATATCGCTTGCATCTTGGCGGAACTGCCGACGATATTCTTGACGCTCCCGCGTTCACGCTGCGCCCGCTTGAAGGCACGATTCTCGACAATTAGCTCCTGCTTTTCGAGGACCTTGCGGACGATCAGTTTTAGTTCCTCGACGTCGAATGGCTTTTCGATGAAATCTTCCGCACCGAGCTTGAAGGCCTCGCGAGCGTTCTCAACGGACGAGAACGCCGTCATCAAGATAAGCCCAAGGTCGGGCTGTGTCTCGCGGATCGCGCGCAGCATCTCGATGCCCGTCATATCCGGCATCTTTACGTCCGAAACAACCACGTCTGACGGCTCGGCTTCAAGGGCTTCGAGACCCTCGCGTCCATTGCGAGCAGTTCGCACAGAATGCCCGTCCAACTCAAAGACGTGTGTCAGGAGTTGTCGGTAACTCTGCTCGTCGTCAACGATCAATATCTTTGCCATTAATGCGTTTTAGCGTTTCCGTCCGCCCGGGGAATCACGCTTGCGGAGCGCGCGAACGGTTCAGGCCTATTATCTCACAAAATGCTGCGTTAGAGGTCAACAGATGCTTCGTCATCTTTTTGCACCTTCAAAAACTTGTTCAGATGCGGATTCGGCGGGTCCGATTCGTGCTTTGCCAAAGCAGGCAGCGCCTTGCTGTCGGTCGGAAGGTCGATGACGATCGTCGTGCCTTTATTCTCCTGACTGCGGACGCTGATCGTGCCGTTGTGATCGCGCACGATCTGATAGACGATAGAAAGACCGAGGCCTGTGCCGCCTGTGCGTGAACTTGAGAAAGGTTCGAAGAGACGCTCGACCTGTTCGGGCGGCATTCCGCAGCCCGTGTCCGCGAACGTGATCCGAATTCGGTTGTCGAGGATCTTTTCAATTGAAACCGTCAGCTTTCCGCCGTCCGGCATTGCGAGGATCGCGTTCCGGCTCAAATTCCAAAATATCTGCTTCAGCTGCGACGCGTCGCCGGAAAGATTGATCGGGCCGTCTCCCGTCGCGTCGATGAGTTCGTGGCCGTCCTGCACGTCAGGGCTGTGTTTTAACAGCATCAAGTTCTCGCGAAGAACTTCGCGGATATCGACATCGGCAAATTCAGCCGTCGCCGGCCGTGCATAGCTCAGGAAGTTCGTAATGATGCCGTTCAGCCGGTCAGATTCTTTGAGAATGATGTCCATCAGACCGGCCTGCGAAGAACCGGCGGTCGTTGACGATTCGAGCACCTGTATTGCGCCGCGCATCGCGCCGAGCGGGTTCCGTATCTCGTGCGCCAGCCCGGCGGCAACGCGTCCGACCGCCGCTAGACGATCTTTACGCCGCACATTCTCTTCCATCGAGCGGATCTGCGTAACGTCCTGAAAGGTGATGATAAGGCCCGACGCCTCACCTTCGCGGGAGTAAAGATGGGCAATGCTGTACCCGACACGGACGAGAAAGCCCTCGGGCGTAGAAAGCTCGGTCTCAAAACGCGGAGCCTGCTCGCCCGCTTCCGCAGCCGCGACCGACATTGCGATCGGCCCGCGAATATCTCCGAAAATGATCGCGATATTCTCGCCCGTCACCTCATCGGCGTGATGCCCCGTGATCTCAGCGGCCGCGGCATTGAATGTAAAGATCGTTCCGTCGAGATCGGTCGTGATAAGGCCGGAGCGGATGGATTCGATTATCCTTTCGTGGAGAAGTCGAAGGCTGGCCAGCGTTTTCGCAGTCTCGCGGAGTTCTTCGCCGGACGAATGCCTATCCGACAGCCGAGACGAAAGCAGCCCGACAACAAGGAACGCGACAACGTGAAAGCTAACGATCTGTACGAACTTGCCCGGCGGCTGATCCATGCCTGTTGAATCGAGCACACCTGCGGCGACCAAGCCCGACATCGTTACGAAGACCGCAGAACAGAACATCGCCATCAAGAGCGTTGCAAGCGGTTTCAAAAAGAAACTGCCGACACCGATGATCACGATATAGAGAGTTATGTAAGGTGAAGAAAGATCGCCGGTTCGCCAAACGAGCCAAGTCGTAAGGAAGACGTCGAGGACGAACTGCACTCTTAATTGCCAAACTATCGAGCGGCTCAGGCGAAGCAAAAAGAAATATACGATCGTGAGCCCGACAGAAATAACGAATACGAGAAAGAGGCCTTCGGGGAAGTTATCGACCGACAGCCGAAACGTTCCGCTATGCCATACCCAACTTGCTACGAGCAGGAGAAAGGTTACGACGAGTCGCCCGATTATCAGCGTCTGCACGCGGACGACCTTACCGGTATTGGCTGGAATTAGATTTTCGTCTAAACTCGTCATCTAAGAGAAGGACAATTGACTATGGCAGAAATGGAAAACTCTCCGCTTTTCGAAGCACGCCCGTGGGGCTCGTTCACGATCCTGGAAGAGCGCGACGGTCATAAGGTCAAAAGGATCGACGTTCTGCCGGGAAAGCGGCTTAGCTATCAGCGTCACAAACATCGCAGCGAGCATTGGTTCATTATTGCCGGCACGGCTAAAGTAACACTAAACGGGCAGCAAAGCCTTGTCAACGCAAACAACGCTGTGGATATCCCTGCCGGCACCGCCCATCGTGTCGAGAATCCGAGCGGGGAGGACCTTGTGTTCATCGAAGTTCAGACCGGTACCTACTTCGGCGAAGACGACATCGAACGCCTTGAGGATGACTTCGGCCGCGTCTAACTGTTCGAGAGAGCTATGATCTCCCGCGCCGCCTCTGCAATATCTTCAACCGTTAGGGTCGGTTGGACATCCAGCAATTCCTTATGTGCTGCTCCATAACCTGTTGATACTAAACAGGTTTGCATCCCGGCATTGTAACCCGTTTGGATGTCGAGATCTTTGTCTCCGACGAACCAAGAACGCGAGAGGTCGAGCGAGTGTTCCTTGGCGGCACGCTCGATCAAGGCCGTCTTCGGCTTTCTGCATTCGCAACCGGCATCTGGTAAATGCGGGCAATAGTAGAATCCGCTGATCAGATCGCCGAATTCTGCTCTAAGAGCTTCGTGAATGTTATGCATATCGTTGGGAGTAAAGAAGCCGCGGCCGATCCCTGACTGGTTCGTAACGACGAAAAGCATAAATCCCGCGTCGATCAACTGCTGCAAGGCCGATCTCGTGAACGGAAAGATCCGCAGGTCTTCTACTCGCGAGAGGAAATTCACCTCTTCGATCAAAGTACCGTCGCGATCAAGAAAGATGGCAGGGATAAGTGCTGTGTGTTCAGTCATTTATGGATAAATAGTTCAGAATACGCTCGAAGATGTATTCCGGCTTGATACGCGTCATACATCGATGGTCGATCGGACATTCTTTCAACATACAGGGCGAACAATCGACAGGATGGGTGATGACTTCGGCGTTCGGCGAGAACGGCCGCGTCGTTACTGGATTCGTCGGCCCGAAGAGGACAAACGTCTTCGTTCCGACGGACGGCGCAATGTGCGCGAGCCCCATATCATTTGAGATCCTCACGTCGCTCACCGCAAGAATGGCGACTGCCAAAGCGAGATCGGTCTGACCCGAAAGATCGGTCAATTTCGCGTCGCTTAGTTCCGCAACCCTCGCCGCCGTATCGGCCTCTGCCTTTGAGCCGAGGATGATGAGCGACGCATGCGCGTCGAGCATACCGGCGAGCCGAGCATAACTTTCAGCCGGCCACCGTTTCGCAAGCGAATTGTGCGATCCCACGCCGAGAGCGATCAAAGGCTTAGAAAGATGCACGCCGGCACCGCGTAGAAAAGAGCGAGCCTCGGTTATCCTTTCGTGCGAAACGTCGATGTGCGAGTCGGGTTCACCGAAGTGCGGTTCGCGGCCTGTGATGCGTTTGATCGCGGCCCCTACGAGGTCGAGATAATAGAAGCTCTCGTGAGCGCGGTTCTTCCATTCCGGCACGGCGATCGCATCGGTCAGCAGCAAACCGCGTGCGTCTTTGTTATACCCGATGCGTATCGGTATCCGCGAAAGTGCAACCGTCATCGCGGATTCGAACGAATTCGGAAAAAGTATCACGACATCGAATGCGTCGCTCCGCAAGAATTTAGAATTGTCGAGAATATCGAGAACCCGCCATTTTGCCGGGTTATAGGTGATGATCTCGTCGATAAAATCTGCATCGCGAAAAAGTCCGTCAGCCCAACTTCGTGAATGAAGTGTGATCTGATCCAACGGGAAGGCGCGTCGGAGTTCGCGAAGGGCGGGCACGGACATTACGGCATCGCCGATCCAATTTGCCGAGCGGACGAGTATCTTCATTTCGCGGTCGAGCGGAAAAGTGTTGCGAGTCCTTCCTCGACCGAGATCTTAGGGCTCCAGGCGAGTTCGTGGTCGATGAGGCTTAGGTCTGAGACGTAATTAAGAGGCGATGGATCAGGCAGTTTTGTCTCGTTGTCGATGATCGCCTGAAGGCCTGAAACCTCCTCCATTTTCTCGACAAGCTCCTTCATTGAAACGGCGTTCTTTCTGCCGCCGCCAAGGTTGTACTTTCCGTGTCGGACCGCAGAATCGAGGAAGGCATCGCACGCCGCCGAGATGTCATCGACATGAATTATGTCGCGAACCGGCCGACCGGCGGCAGGTAGAGCGATCGGTTCGCCGAGGTTTATCGATTCTGCGATCGCGCCGACAAAGTTTGGTGAATTACCTTCGCTCGCCGGTGCATAAGGCGTCGAGAGCCGGAAGATACAGCTCCGAAAGTCGTTCATATTTGCGTAAAGCTCGACGTAGCTTTCGGCGATATACTTCGACCATTCGTAAGCCGTTTGGCCCAAATAATCGATCGGACAGGTTTCCGGGACCTCTGAATATTGATCCGCAACGCGAGCATATATGTCCTTTGTTGACATAAAGATAAATGTGCCGCCCTTACGCATTGCCTTAAGTATCTTTCGCGTTCCGTCAACATTCACGTTGAGCGTATTCTCGGAGCCGACGCCCGAGCGATCGAGGCTTGCCGCGAGATGAATCACAACGTCATACGCTCCCGCCGCCCGTGCGTGTTCGACGTTCAAGATGTCCTTGCCGTGCCGGAGCGAAAGATCGTCCGCCTTAAAGTGCGAACGGATGTGCGTACCCAAATAGCCGCTACCGCCTGTTACGAGTATCTTCACACTTCAATTAGATAGGATTCTTTCTCCTACATCAAGACCGTCGGAATATAGTAAAATAAAAAGACGGTCGCAGTTCGTGCCGCCCGCCCACTTTTCAAGTAATGCCCGATAGCCCAAGCTCCAATAACATTCGCTCGAAGAAGCCTCCAAAGGCATGGCTAAAGAAGCATCGTCCGCAGGAAGCAAAAGCAATTCCGCGTTCGAGGTTTCGGCGCGTGCTTCGGATGATCTTTAATGCGTGGACGCTGTCGATCGCAGGTATCTTGATCGTCGCCGCGTTCTTGACCGCTACATACTTTTGGTTCGACTTTTCGGGCACGATCGACCGCAAGCTTTTGTCCGGCGAAGTTTTTACGCCGAACGCCGGGATATATTCGGCTCCGAAGACCCTCCGCAAGGGCGAGAAGATCTCGCGTGACGAGCTGATCGCTTACCTGAAGTCTGCCGGCTACATAGAACGCAGCGACAAAGCCGATCAGTCACGGAGCCGATATTCGATCGACAGCGAAAATTTTGGGATCGAGCCCGGTGCGTCCGCAATGATCGACGGGCAAAAGGCTTTTCCGGCGTTGACGGTAAAATTCTCGAAGGACGGGAAGGCGGTAGATGCCATAGGCGACCGCGATTCCGGGAACCAGGTAAATGACGCCCGCCTTGAGCCGAAAATGCTCAGCTCTATCGCGAGCGAAGGCGACGGACGCCGACGCACGGTGAGTTTCAACGACATCCCGCCGATATTGGTGAAAGCGATCACCGTTACCGAAGACCGTGCCTTCTTCGATCATTACGGTGTAAATTTTCGCGGAATCGCGCGTGCTGCTTGGCGCCGATACGAAGGCGATGATGCGGGGCCGCTCGCGAATCAAGGCGGTTCGTCTATCACGCAGCAACTTGTAAAGAATCTGCTGCTCTCGAACGAGCAGACTCTGACCCGCAAGATGACGGAAGCTTATATGTCCGTGATCCTCGAAACCCGGCTTACAAAGCAGGAAATCTTCACGCTCTACGCGAATCAGATATATCTCGGGCAACAATCGGGCGTGTCGATCTACGGCGTCGGTGAGGCGGCAGACGCGTATTTTGGAAAGGACGTTGCGCAACTCACGCTGCCGGAGGCGGCCTTCATTGCGGGCATCATTCGCAGTCCGAATCGGTACAGTCCGTACAAGCATCCTGAAAAGTCACAGGAGCGCCG
>DAORTR010000119.1:0-7331 GCA_035432765.1 Pyrinomonadaceae bacterium | reverse complement strand
GCGGCGAGGGAGAAGCTTTCAAGTTCGACCAGATCGGTAAAAACCTTTAATGTCTCGATATGCATTGCCTTGTACAGCCTGCGGATTAGTAAATCTTTTTAATCCGCGTGATATTATTCATTTTACCTTATTTGAAGTCCGAAGTATCATTGAACAGACCCTAAAAAAAGTGTGCAGCGGATTTTATTTTTAGCGGTATGTGACCTAATATTTTAGGCACCGGTCTCTTTCAACTCGAACAAATGGAAGCAGCTTTTTCCTAAAAAGAAAATGGCGATCAAATTTTCAACGACATTCCTTCTCCGTAAACTCCATCAGGTCACGGGAATCGTGCCGCTGGGTATGTTCTATTTCGTACATATCTATACGAATGTAACGGCGATGAACGGCCCGAAGGTCTTCAACGATCACGTGCAGGACATACACAACATTCCGTTCCTGCTCTTTATCGAGGTTTTCGGCATATTCCTGCCGCTTGCGTATCACTCGATATACGGCATGCTCATATCGGGCGAGGCAAAGGTGAATGTCCTCTCGTATCCGTATGCACGGAACTGGTTCTACCTGTTCCAGCGGATCACTGGGGTCTTTCTATTCTTCTTCCTGCTGTTCCACTTGCTAAATTTCAGATTCGGGCTTATCCCTGGATTGAATATGACGCCTGTCGCGGGCCATGCTCAGGAAGCATTCTCGATCGTCTCGACCGAATTCCAAAAAACGTGGGTCGTTGCTCTCTATGTTCTCGGCGTTCTGGCTACAGCTTGGCATTTAGGCTATGGCTTCTTCCTGTTCGCCGTTGATTGGGGCGTCGTTATCAGCGAAAAAGCTCAGCGGCTGACGATAAAGGCCGCCTTGGCTCTTGCTGTGCTGCTCGGCCTCGTTGGTGTGAACGCAGTTTTCGCGTTTGTTCGTCCGTGCGGGCTGCTGCCTCAGTCGCTTTGTGAATCAACGCATAGCAACCGTAAGCCCACTGGTCCTGAAAGGTTTTAATTATTAATTTCTATGTCTTCTAGTTCGTTAAAAATTGCGATAGTTGGCGGCGGCCTCGCCGGGCTTGCGGCGGCGATGCGGATCGCCGAAGCGGGGCACGAGGTCGATCTCATCTCGGTCGTACCCGTGAAAAGGTCGCACTCCGTCTGTGCACAGGGCGGCATCAACGGAGCCGTCAACACCAAAGGTGAGGGCGATTCGCCGGTCATCCATTTGGATGACACCGTCTATGGCGGCGATTTTTTGGCAAATCAACTGCCAGTCAAGAAGATGTGCGACATGGCGCCGCAGATCATCTACCTTTTCGATCGTATGGGCGTGCCTTTTTCGCGAACGCACGAAGGCCTGCTGGATTTTCGGCGTTTTGGCGGAACCTTGCATCACAGAACCGCATTTGCCGGCGCATCGACCGGCCAGCAACTGCTTTATGCTCTCGACGAGCAGGTTCGCCATTGGGAAGTTGACGGCAAGGTGAACAAATACGAGGGCTGGGAAATGCTCTCGCTTGTTTTGGACGATAACCGGGTTTGCCGCGGGCTTATCGCGATGAACCTCCAATCGCTTGAATTGAAAGCGTTCTATGCCGACGCCGTGATCATGGCGAGCGGCGGCCCGGGACTCATCTTCGGCAAATCGACGAATTCGATGACCTGCACCGGCAGTGCCGCCTCGGCCTGCTATCAGCAAGGTGCGAGATATGCGAACGGTGAGTTCATACAGGTTCACCCGACGTCCATTCCCGGCGAAGACAAGCTTCGGCTAATGAGCGAATCCGCACGCGGCGAAGGCGGCCGCGTTTGGGTTCCGAAAGCTGACGGCGATGTTCGTCCTCCGCGGGATATCCCCGAAAATGAGCGCTGGTATTTCCTTGAAGAGCGGTATCCCGCGTACGGGAACCTTGTTACGCGCGACGTCGCAACGCGCGAGATCTTCCAAGTCTGTCTCGAAGGCCACGGCGTCGGCGGCGAGAATCAGGTCTATCTCGATCTCACGCATATTCCGGCCGATGTCTTGACCGAGCGTTTGGGCGCGATCCTCGAAATTTACGAGATGTTCGTCGGTGACGACCCGAGATATGTGCCGATGCGCATCTTCCCGGGCGTTCATTATTCTATGGGCGGGCTTTGGGTCGATTACGAACAGCGTACGAACATTCCGGGGCTTTTCGCAGCCGGAGAATGTGATTATTCTATCCATGGAGCGAATCGATTGGGCGCGAACTCGCTGCTCTCCTGCGTGTACGGCGGATTTGCCGTCGCACCTTCGGCCATGGAATACGCAAAGAATGTCGAACGCGGCGACTCCGAAACGAACGGCATTCTCGATGCCGAACTTCAGCGCCAGCAGGCGCTCAACGACGGCATCGTCGCGAGCACCGGCGGCGAGAATCAATACAAGATCCACGAAGAACTGGGCAAAGTGATGACCGACAACGTTACGGTCGTTCGCTATAACGACCGTCTCCAGGCGACCGACGACAAGATACGCGAACTGCAGGAGCGTTATCAGAATATCTCGATAAACGACTCGAACCTTTGGGCGACGCAGGCCGTTCCGCACGCTCGCCAACTCAAGAATATGCTCGAGCTCGCACGTGTCATCACGCTCGGAGCCTTGAACCGCAACGAATCTCGCGGCGCGCATTACAAACCTGATTTTCCGAAACGCAACGACGCGGAATGGCTCAAGACGACCATAGCCGAGTACACCGCCGAAGGCCCGGCCTTTAGCTATGAACCCGTAGATATCTCCCTTGTCGAACCGCGGGAGAGGAACTATAAGACGAGCGCACATTAAAGAAATGAGCACGAACGAACACATACACAAGCAAAAGCTTACCGATCCGCCGAAGACGGTGAAGTTTAAGATACAGCGCCGTGAAAAAGAAGGTGCCGACTCCCGTTGGGAGACTTTTGAGGTTCCATACCGGCGCAATATGAACGTGATCTCCGCATTGATGGAGATCCGCAAGAACCCCGTTACTTCGGACGGCAAAGAAACGACGCCGCCGGTGTGGGATATGTCGTGCCTTGAGCAGGTTTGCGGCATCTGCACGATGGTGATCAACGGTCGCGTGCGACAGTCTTGTTCGGCTCTGATCGACGACCTTCTCGTCGGCACGGGCGGCAACATCGTAACGCTTCAGCCGATGACGAAATTCCCGAATGTCCGCGACCTGAAGGTCGATCGCACGCGTATGTTCGATCACCTGAAGCAGGTGAACGCCTGGATCGACCTCGACGGAAGCTACGACCTCGGTCCTGGTCCGCACATATCGAACGAGGTCGCTCACGAACGGTATGTTTATTCACGCTGCATGACCTGCGGCTGCTGCCTCGAGGCGTGCCCGCAATATTCCGAAGATCAATACATCGGCCCGCAGGCGATCGCTCAGGCACGCCTCTTCAATATGCATCCCGTCGGCAAGACTGAGATGGACGAGCGTCTTAACGGCCTGATGGAAGAGAACGGTATCGCAAATTGCGGTAACGCTCAGAATTGCCTTGAGGTTTGTCCGATGTCGATCCCGCTGCCGCGTGCGATCTACGAAACTAATCGCGATATAACCGTCAATTCCCTTTTTGGCTGGCTGAAGAAATAGCGTCGTCGCCTAAAAGGCAGACAAATGATCGGTTTAGCTCGCGTCTCTGACCCTTTGACGCGAATGACCGCAATAATTAAAGCCCGTCGGGTGCAACGAGCGAAGAGCGTCCCGCGGGCTTTCATTCGCCCCAGTTCGCCGACGATCGCAAATGGGCACGCGTTCGACTCGCCGCACTTCCCAAAACTATCCCTTAGTTGATTTCCGATTTCACTGCCTTTCCCTGTATAATTTCGAAGTTTGTAGGCGCGTTCGGGTTTCGGCAGAGGGCAACCTGCGACTGCAGGGCAGAATCAAAGAAAGGTAATATTCTGTCGTTTCTGTACCTGTTTTGGAGGCTGCTCTGATTCTCGCGTGCAAAAATGCGTTTTGTTTTATCGGACAAGAATTTTCCTGCCCGGCAAGAGGCGCCCTTATTTCAAGGATACTTCCGTTTTTATGCTTAATTTTCGTGCACTTTGGCTCCTGATCTCGGTGTTTCTGCTTACGGCCGTTTCGGCCAGCGCCGGTTCTCTTAAAGGTGCCGAAAAGACGGCTTCGTCATTTCAGCAAGTCGTTGAGAGCGTTGATATTCAGGGGAACCGCCGCCTACGCGACGAGGACCTGCTTTATTACATCAAGACACGGCCGGGCGACCAATATGATCCCGCAGCCCTCGAACGAGACCTCAAAGAGCTGCTTTCGCTCAATCTTTTTGATAAGACGGCGACCCGCGTGCTTACCGAGGACGGTATCCGCGGCGGCGTTAACGTCATCTTCGAGGTCAAAGAACTTCCGATCATCCGCGATCTCGTGTTCAAAGGCACAAGCGCCATCAAAGAATCCGACATTCTCAAAGAGTTCCGCGAACGGCGTGTCGGCGTCTCGAAAGAATCTTTCTACGATCCCGTAAAAGCTCGAAACGCAACGCGTATCCTTCGTGAAATGCTCGCGTCGAAAGGCTATCCGAACGCAACGGTCGCGATCAAGGAAGAGGAAGTCTCGGCAACCTCTATCGCGCTTACCTTCGACATCGATCAGGGAAACCGCTCGCGCATTGTCAAGATCGAATTCGAGGGCAATGAGCATCTGAAAGACCGCGACCTTCGAAACTCTCTTCAGTTAGTGAAGCAGACAGGCATCATTACGCGATTCAAGGGAATGGACATTCTCGATCTGAAAAAACTCGAGTACGACCTGCAGAAGAACGTCCGCGCGTATATGTTCTCAAAAGGCTATTTTGAGGCGCGCATAGGCGAACCGGCGGTTGTCGGCCTCGGCTACAAACGCACTGGACTGCCGCTTTTGAAGATGTTACCGCTGCCGCTCGTAACCTCAAAGGATGACACTTTGAAGATCGTAGTTCCCGTTACCGAAGGCCGTATCTTCAAACTCGGCGACATCAAGGTCGAGGGCAACTCGATCTTCTCATCGGAACAGATCCTCGGTTATATCGGCCTTAAAAAGGGCGAGATCGCAGACGGCAAACGCCTCCAAGACGCTGTTTTTGACGATCTGAAGAAAGTTTACGGAAGCCAGGGCTTTGTCGGCTACACGGCCGAGTTCGTGCCGACGTTCCACGATATTCCGGGCAACACGAAAGAAGGTATCGTCGATATAGTGGTCAATATCGAGGAAGGCAAGCAGTTCACGCTCCGAAGGCTTGAGTTCACGGGCAACACGTTTACGCGTGATCGCGTGTTACGCCGCGAGTTCCTTCTGAACGAAGGCGACGTCTATAATCAGAATTTTCTCGAGCTCTCGCTGATGCGTCTTAACCAGTCGCAGTATTTCGATCCGATCGACAAGGACCAGGACGTCGAGACGCGAACCGACGAGGAGAACGCGAACGTCGATCTGATCGTCAAGGTAAAGGAAAAGGGCCGTCAGCAGATCTCTGTGAATGGCGGCATCGCGGGCATCGGCGGTTCATTCTTCGGGCTTGAATACTCGACGAACAACCTCGCAGGCCGCGGCGAGATCCTTTCGCTCAATTTCGGTATCGGCAACCGCCAGCAGAATCTTCAGTTCACGTATCAGGAGCCGTATTTCCGCAACCGCCCGATCTCGGTCGGCTTCTCGGTCTTTGCGACACGATATCGATTCTTCGGCGAAGGCACGTTCTTAACCCAGAATCCCGACCTGATCGACGCTCTCTATGATCCATACGCTTCGATAAAGACGGATTCGAGCAATCTGTTCACGCAATCGACGTACGGTTTTTCGCTCTTTGGAACGGCTCCGCTCTCTGAGCTTTTCTTTAAGAAACGCCGTTTCACGCAATTCACGCGTCTCGGTTTCCAATATCAGTTCACGACAACGAGCATCAAAGATCCGAAGGTGAATTCCGAGGCCGACCCTTCGCTTCACATTCCGGTGATCTATCGCCAGCCGAATATCATCACGAGTCGCGTTACGGGGTCATTCGTTTACGATACGCGTCAATACGCCAAGAACGGCATCGATACGACACACGGTTCGGCATTCTCTGCATCGCTCGGATTCGCAGGCCTCGGCGGCGATGTCCGCACCTATCAACCGCAGGTCTCATACTCGAAATTCATCCCGGTCAGAAAGAAAAAGAGCCAGAATCCGGAGGTTTTCGCCTTCCGTGTTCAGGCCGGCACCATCGGCTCTTGGTCGCTGAGCAATAAGGTCCGTAATGCAAATTCGATCACGTTCGTAGGCGGCATCCCGACTTACGAGCGTTATTTCCTCGGCAGCGAGAATGACATTCGCGGATACAATTACCGCGCCATCGGGCCGATCGCGCCGTTCGATACGTACATAACGAGCCGAAACGTCCAGGTCGCGAACAACGCGACCGGTGCGGCGGATACGAATACCGGCCTTCCGCAGCGTACTATCGACGAGATCCGCTCGATCGGGCAGTTGACGGGTGCGGCCGGGGCGAATCCGGCACTCTTCTCGCGAAACTTCCGCTTTATCGGCGGCGACACGCAGCTTCTCGCGAACGTCGAATATCGAATTCCGCTCTTCGGGCCGGCGACGATGGCGGTCTTCGGCGATATCGGTTCTGTGTTCAATCTGCACAAGACCGGCACGCAGACCATCAACAGCGAGTTCCTGCCCGACGAACAGCTTCTCGGCGCCGGGCGCCTGTCCGCTCTCGGGCTGATAAATACGCCGGTACTTGAAAGCAGTTTCGGCAGCCTTCTCTTTTACCGCGGGCGCGTTCTTACAAAGACCGACTATCTGAACGAATTCTGCCGTGGCAACCGCTTCGGCTGCCCGACGAGCCTTTCGCCGCAGATTCAGCAACTCTGGCTGCGCGGCGAGGTGCAGCAGAATTCGCTGCTCAAGGTCAACGATGCGGCATTCTCGAGCATTGCCGATTGGAAGGCCAGCGTCGGCGTCGAGCTTCGCGTGCAGGTGCCGATCGTCAACGTCCCGTTCAGGCTCATCTATTTCTACAACCCGAACGCAAAGGTCGGCTTAACGCCCGAACTGCCCGGCATCAACCTGCCCGGCAAGCGTCAGGGATTGCGATTCACCGTTGGAAGGACGTTCTAGCCGCGTTATTCCTTTGACTTTGGGGCAAGCTTTCGCATAGTATCAACGTTTATTTTCGAGACGGGCAACAGATGGCCTTAAATATGTCTCCAATAGGATATTGCTTACAGGCGGCGCTGTTCGATAGGTTCCGCAAGAAGTTCGAAATCAGGAGTAATTTTACAGTAATGAAAAGACTAGGTTTGATCGTCGCCGCTCTTCTGTTCGCGGGGATCTTTACAGTTCA
>DAORTR010000118.1:0-7503 GCA_035432765.1 Pyrinomonadaceae bacterium | reverse complement strand
GATAGAACGGTCAATGCGTTGTTATTGATCGGTGCTTCAGCGGCGGTACTCATATATTTTTCTATTCCTCTAGGGTTCTCGAAAATCTAGTTTATGGATAAACTAACATTTTAGAAAAGCCCTCGACCAAAGGCAACGACATACGTGGATCTTGAAAATCAGCCGAGCGGCGACGAACCCCCAATTCCTCAGCTCGTACCGTATCACATAACACGTCTAAAAATTGCGGCGATCGTGCTCACGACGGTCGGCGTCGGGCTTTTCGCATATTTCATTTATTCGATCGGGTATCGGGAGCTTGCGGGCGAGGTCGCAAAACTCGGCATAAGCGGCTTCGCCGTGCTCCTACTGCTCTATTTTTTGCGGGTAATTGCAAGGGCTTCGGCGTGGAAACTCTCGGTTGGCGAACCTTACAAGCTGCCGATGCGGGATAGCCTAACGGGCGTGATAATTGGTGAGGCAATGAGCTCCGTAATACCGCTCGGCATTCTTGTCAGCGGCACCGCAAAGGCCCTCGCCGTTCGACGCCGATTGCCCATCGTCGTCGGGCTATCGTCGGTTGCGACCGAGAATCTCTTTTACAGTTTTATTACAAGTTTGTTCCTTATTTTTGGCTCATTGACGCTCATTCGACGCTTTGAACTCGAAGAAGGATGGGTTTTTACGATCGATCTCCTGATCGCCACCCTCATCGGTGTGGTCGTCTTTCTGGTCCTGCTAGTTGTCCGACAATGGCACCTTGCTAGCGAACTTTGTGAACGGCTCTATCAACGCGGGATCGCCAAATCGTTCACCGGAACGTGGCGGATGCATATTCGCCTCTTCGAGAACTTCATTTTCAGCTTTTATCGGAAATATCCAAAGCGTTTTCTCCCGATCTGTTTCCTTGAGATCGCGTATCACTCGCTTGGCATAACGGAAGTTTGGTACATCTTGAGCCAGATCGGCGACAGAGTGCCGCATCTGACGCAAGCGTTCTTGCTCGAATCCGTCAGCCGCCTGATAACGATCGTCTTCAAACTCGTGCCGTTCGTGATCGGTGTGGACGAGGCCGGAGCGCAATTCGTCGCAAGAACGCTTGGAATGGCAGTGGGGATCGGCGTTACGATCGCGCTTTTGCGGAAAGGCCGTATGATCTTTTGGACGTTCATCGGCCTAGTTCTAGTGGTCAGGCGCGGCCTCAAGATCAGCCATATATTTGGCAAACACGCTGCCGAGGATTAGGTCAAAGCGGCCAGAATATCGGCACCAAAACTATCGATACGATGAACACGACCACAGTCAAGATCGAACCTATCTTTACAAAATCCATAAAGCGATAGCGTCCCGGCCCGTAGATCAGAACGCACGCAGGTTCAAGCGGCGTGATGAATGAAAATGATGCAGCGTAAGTTATCGCGATGATGAACGTGCGAGGATTCAGGCCCAATGCAATAGCCGTTTTGACGGCGACCGGCAAGACCACCAAGGCTGCGGCCTGATTCGACATCGGTTGCGTCAGTGCGACCGTAAGGATAAAAAAGCCCGCGAGTACCGCCGTGTTGCCGTAAGCCCCGATGTAGTCCTGGATAAGGCCGGCGAGGAATCTGTCCGCTCCGCTTGTCTCCATCGCTGCCCCGAAACTCATCATACAGGCGATCATTACGAGCAGTCGCATATCGATGAGCGAATACAGCTCTCGATAGCGAACCGTCTGGGTCGCAAGCAGCAGCATCACACCCAAAAGGACCGCGACGGTCAGCGGAATGTCGATCCCGGTAGCCAGCTTTGAGATCGAGAGGCATAGGAACAGAACGAATGCGGCAATGGCCCATTTTCTCTTAGAAAATCGAGCGCTCGTGTCAGAAATTTCTTCGACAAGCACTACTTGGTCGTCGCCGGCAAGCTGCTGCATATTCTCCTTGCGCCCTTGGATAAGAAGCACATCGCCGAATTTGAGTTTTACGTCGCTGAGCTTTTCAATGAGCGTCGTTCCGTGCCGATTGATAGCGAGGGCCGTCATACGGTAGCGTTGACGAAAGTCGATCGTCTTCAGCGTCTGTCCGACAAAGACGGAGTCGCGCATAATGATCGCCTCATACAGTCCGACATCTTCGCTGCTAAGGTCTTCGTCGTCGAGATATAGTTCCGGCTTTATTTCGATGCCTTCGAGCGGTTTGACGCGAAGCAGATCGTGGATCTTGCCTTCGACGATCAGCGAATCGCGGCGGCGTATCCGCTCGCTCGAACGCGGAGCGTCGATGCGTGTTCCATCTCGAACAATGCCCAAAATGGTCAGTCCAAGTTCGGTCGAAAGGTCCGTTTCAGAGATCTTTTGGCCGACGAGCGGAGATCTCGGGAGGACGACCAACTCGGTAACGTAATCGCGTATTTGATATTTGTCCGTAAGCGAATCTTTACTCTCGACCCGCGGCAGCATATGCCGGCCGAGGAAAAGCATATAGAGCATTCCGAACGAAAAAGTAACGATGCCGACCGGTAGAAGTTCGAACATCGAGAAAGGTTCCTGGCCGTACCGCTGTATAGCGCCGCTCACGGCCAAGTTGGTGGATGTGCCGATCAAGGTCAAGCTTCCGCCGAGTATCGCTCCAAAGGCGAGGGGCATCAGCAGTTTTGACGGAGCGATCTTTGCCTTCGCGGCAAGACCCATCACGACCGGAAGGAACATCGCGGTCGTAGTTGTATTCTTGAGCATGCTTGCGCTCAATGCCGCGACGAACATGATCAACGCCGTCAGGAGGAATTCGTTGCTGCCCGCCAGTCGATAGATCCTTTGCCCGATCTCATCTACGATGCCCGTCTTTACAAGCCCGCCGACCAGAACAAAAAGGCCGCCGATCGTAATGATGATATCGTTTCCGAAACCTGCGACAGCGTCCTTTACCGTCAGCACTTGTGTCAGCACTAGCGCTATGACCAGCAACAGCCCAATGATGTCAACCGGCAGCTTTTCGCTCGCAAAAAGGAAGATCGCGAGGACAAGCAAGACCAATGTGATTACGATCGGAGTCATTGTCTTATAAGGATAAGAGTTTTACGGCGTAAGTAAATAGGAAAAATGCGATCTAGGACGCCTTTCTGGAAGTAGCGCTAGCATATTAGCGGCCATCAACGGCGTGTTTTGCTTGCGAAAACGACCTTATGAGGGCGGCGGCAAGTTGCGATCAAATATGCCGAAAAGTGGAGTATTCTTAGGTCGATCAGCGGACCAAGGATTTCTTGTTTCACGAACTAGATCTGCGCAGGCCAGAATAAGGCCGTCGGTATTCGACAAACACGGCCTCCTGTGAAAGAATTCTTTTTTCGCAAAAAGCGAGGAATAAACAGGAGAAATTTCTTTCTAGATGTCAGAAGAAGCAGTACAGCAGGCTGAAGTCGCACCCGAAACGCCTTCGAACCCTGATGATGTTCATTATCAGGCGGTCGAAAAAGAGGGTACGGTAACGGCCATCTGGGAAATGGAAGGGCAAAAGCACCTTCGCACGATCGATCCGCGATCGAACGAAGGCAAGCAGATCCTTGCACTGTTCGAAACCGCTGCCTAAACCGCACGGCTCGTTCCCCGAAGACCCATAAATAGAAGACGTTAAGACTCTCTCTGCCTCTCGGACCGGCAACCCCGACGAGAGCGGTTTTCAGCGCTCGATTTTGCTCGGGCAAAAATTGCCGCGTTTAGGCCCAGCCCTCGATGAGATCAAGTATCGGGTGATCGAGCGGTCGGAATACTGTCTCGGCGAGTGAAGCGGCCCGGACGATGCCGATCCCGGCGGATGTGAGAAAGACGGCGTCGGCTCGTTCAAGCTCGTCGATCTCGGCGGTGACCTCACGGACATCGAGTTTTTCGACGACGAATTCGCGGGTCGTGCCGGCGAGGCCGCCGGTCGATATTTCCGGCGTGAAGAGCGTGTTGTCTTTCAACCAAAAGACGTTCGCAAAGCAAGCGCCCGTAACGCGGCGCTGCTCGTTCAGCCGAATTGCCTCGTCAAAGCCTGCTGCAATTGCGGCCTCGAAACAGAGCGTCGGTTCAAGATAATTCGTTGTTTTAAGGCCCGAAGTAGGCGCGAGGGAGTTAACGGGAAACGGCGAAATGCCGACGCGAAAGTTTTCGGGAAGTTCTCGTATCGGACCTGTAACGATCTCGAACGAAGTGTTCGCTTCCGGGCTTGGCAAAGAAGGCCAAAGGCGGCTCGGACGTTCGTCGTTGAAGGCGATCTTTGCACGGCCATTTTGGATCGCATCTCTTTCGAGTTTGCAAGCCAAGGCTGCCTTGACGGCGGCTTCGGAAAAGTTGGAAAGGTCGATGCCGATCTTTTTCGCGGTGGACGTTAGTCGAGACCAGTGCTTTTCCCAAAGGAATGGCTTGCCGTCGCGTATCGAAATAGTTGTAAATATCCCGCGGCCGCTCATCTATGTTCTCCCGAGCACAAGCGTTGGCTGTACCGCGTTCTCGCCGGCGACGAACTTGCCGATCGCAACAAGTTCATTATCCTCCGAGAACATCGCAACGGTTTCGTCCGCATCGAATGTCGCGTCATAAACTCGCGAAGACATACCGTTGAGAGTCTTCTGCACGCGGTCGCCGTTTAACACGAAACGCGAGAGGCCTTCGATCAAAGTTTCCAACGGCAACAAGTATTTCGAAGGCTCATCGTCTTCGGCAAGACCGCCAAGCGCAACGCTCTGCTCAAGCGAAAATCGCCCTGAAGCCGTACGTCGAAGCTCTTCAAGATGCGCGGCGGTGCCGAGAGCTTTTGCAATGTCTTCAGCGAGCGCGCGAATATATGTTCCTGCCGAGCAGCGTATGCGAATTCGATGGATCTCGTTCGGCTCCGACCGACGCGGAAGAACCTCGATCTCGCGGATCGCAACGGGCACTGCAGGTCGTTCGATCTCTTCGCCGCGGCGCGCAAGTTCGTAGAGTCTTTTGCCGTCGATCTTCTTTGCGGAATACATCGGCGGCACCTGCATTATTCGGCCGCGAAAGCGGCCGAGCACGCTCTCGATCTCATCGGATGAAATATCGCTTCGCCCCGCACTGCCGATCCGCGTTCCAGTGAGGTCGCCCGTATCGGTCGCAACGCCAAATCGCACTGCCGCTTCGTATTCCTTATCCGCACGGTCGGCGAACTTTGCGAGTCGCGTCGCCTTGCCGACGAGCACGACCATAACACCTGTCGCAAAGGGATCGAGCGTGCCGGTGTGGCCGACCTTTCGCGTCGCAAAGACACGGCGTACGCGGTTAACGACATCGTGTGATGTCGGCCCGGCAGGTTTGTCGATGATGAGTACGCCATCCATAATGAGAATCAGATTTTATCAGTTCGATGCGTAATGTGGCGAAATAGGCGACGCGAGATCCAACCCGAAGAACGCGTGATAAAGGACGTTGACAAGGCGTATTCAAAGACGCTGAAGCGAGCCGGGAACCTGCTTGCGGCAAAACCGCGTGCCGTCGAAGAGCTTCGTAAGCGCTTGCTTGAAAAAGCGTGGACGAATGAAGAGATCGTCGCGCGCGTGATCGCAAAGCTCAGTGAATACGGCTATCTTGACGACGAGCAGTATGCAAAGAACGCTGCGTTATCCGCGATACGTCAGCGTCCGCAAGGCCGACATAAGCTGCGGCAAGCGATGGCTCGAAAGCCGCTCGCACGCGAGATAAAGGAGAAGGCGATAGAACACGCATTCGAGCAGATGCCCGAGAGCGGTCTGATCGACGCTGTTATCGAAAAGCGTCTGCGTCTAAAGGGAATTCCCGAAACGCCCGAAGATAGCAAGAAACTCTACGACCATCTACTGCGAAAAGGTTTTGGCTTTGACCTGATCCGCGAAAAGATCAAGGCCGTTAAGAACGGCGAGTTCACGGCCGAACCATAAGCCCTTTACTTCCCTCGCTTCGAAAAATATTTTCCGATCTTGAATCCAATTGGTTCCCGCTGCTCGAATTCAGTGACGTAAAGGGCCGTTAAGACAACGCCTTTTGAAAAAACTGGAGGAAATTATGAGAACAATTTTTGGAATGATCGCGATATCGCTCGCGATGGCAATTGGAATATCCGCGCAGGACTCGAACCCGATGGTCGGCGGTGCCGCAATGTTCAAGACGAAGAACATCGTTGAGAATGCTGTGAATTCAAAAGACCACACAACGCTTGTTGCGGCCGTCAAAGCTGCGGGTTTGGTGGAAACGCTTATGGGAGCGGGCCCGTTCACGGTCTTTGCTCCGACTAACGCGGCGTTCGATATGCTGCCGGCAGGAACTGTGGAAACGCTCCTAAAGCCCGAGAACAAGGCGATGCTCACAAAGGTGCTGACCTATCACGTCGTCGCAGGGAATTGGGATTCGAAGGCGATCGCAAAGATGATCAAGAAAGGCGGCGGCAAGGCAGAGCTTACGACCATCGCGGGCGGCAAGCTCTGGGCGTCGATGGATGGTGATAATCTTGTGCTGACGGATGAAAAAGGCGGACGCGCAACAGTTACGATCGCCAACGTTCGGCAATCGAACGGCATCATTCATGTTATAGACTCGGTGTTGCTGCCGGAGTAAGCCGGCGTTTGAGCGATACGAAGCGGTCACACACAATACGCGTCGTGTGGCCGCGCGTTCGCACCTTCGCTCGAAAGGAGTATTTTTATGCGTTTAATAATTCTATCGTTGAGTGCGTTGATCGTCGGAACTGCCGCGTGCGTTTCAGGCATCAGCGGATCGAATGCGGCCGTCTCGAACGGCGCCGATGCGAGCGCTACGCCGCGGCGGACAAAGGCCGTCCGCGAGATCACATACACGGACGCCGAATTCGACGGCAAAGAGGTCTTGATGACCGACGCTGAGTGGAAGAAGATCCTTACGCCGGTCGAGTTTACGATGATGCGCGAGGGCGGCACAGAAGCCGCTTTCAGCGGAGCGTACTACAACAACCATGAAGACGGCGTTTATTACTGTGCGGCCTGCGGACTCGTGCTTTTCCGGTCAAAGAATAAGTTTGATTCGGGCACGGGCTGGCCAAGTTTCTATCAGCCGGCGTTCAAAAAGAACCTCATCGAGAAAGTGGACCGTTCGCTCGACGAAGTTCGGACCGAAGTGCTGTGCGCACGCTGTCACGCACATCTCGGCCACGTCTTCGACGATGGGCCGGAACCTACAGGCTTGCGATACTGCATCAACTCGCCTGCATTGAAATTCAACAAAGCGGGTTCGGCGGAATGATCGGTTGGTGCTTAGGATCGCGGGCTGTTTGGTATAGGGCACTTCGTCTGTGATAAATTCAAACCAATGACCGGCGACGAGATCCGAGAGAAATTCCTTTCATATTTTGAGAAGAATGGGCACAAACGCGTCCATTCTTCTCCGCTTTTGCCCGCGAACGACCCGACGCTTCTTTTCACGAACGCCGGGATGAATCAGTTCAAGGACGTTTTTCTCGGTATCGAGAAACGCGATTATAAGCGTGCGACGACCTCGCAAAAGTGCATACGTGCGGGCGGCAAGCACAACGACCTCGA
>DAORTR010000117.1:0-7587 GCA_035432765.1 Pyrinomonadaceae bacterium | reverse complement strand
CGATCTTGTGATACAGCAAAAAGGGCGAGGTCATCTGGATTTGGATTTTGACACAAGCATGCAAAAGCCTCAAAGCGGGCCCAAGAATATTCGGACGGCCGCGATTGAACTTCGCGGGCATTGTTTGCATAATCGGAACCCGACGCGAAGATGCCGAATCTAAAAGAATTTTCAAAAGACGCCGCACGCGCCGTCGATGCGATACTCGACGAACTGCTCCCGAAAGAAGCCGAGGAGCCGAAATGGCTGCATTCGGCAATGCGTTGGAGTACGTTCGCGGGCGGAAAGCGGTTCCGGCCGACGCTCGTTTTCTTAGCGGCGGATCTCTTCGGCGTACCTCGGCAGCAAGTTGAACGGACGGCGGCTGCGGTCGAAATGGTGCATACATTTTCGCTCATTCACGACGATCTGCCTGCGATGGATGATGACGATCTTCGGCGCGGGCAGCCGACATGCCATATAAAATTCGACGAGGCGACGGCAATACTCGCGGGCGATGCGCTTCTCGCGCTTGCGTTCAAGGCGATCGCCGATGACCTTGGTCTCGGAACCGACGTTCGCCTCAAATTGATCGCCGAACTTGCCGAGGCGACCGGGACTCCGCAAGGAATGGTCGCGGGCCAGCAGCTCGATATTCTTAGCGAAGACAAGGAGATCGAGCGTGCCGAGCTTGAGCGTATTCATATTCATAAGACCGGCGCATTGATCAAATTCTCAGCGCGTTCCGCGGCGCTTGCCGCCGGAGCGTCCGCGTCGGATCTTGCGGCGATCACAGAATTTGCGGGTAAACTGGGGCTGTTGTTTCAGATAACGGACGACCTGCTCGACGTTACGCAATCGACCGACGTTCTCGGCAAGACGGCCGGCAAGGACGAAGAACGTCGCAAATCGACTTACGTCTCGCTATACGGCATCGAACATGCCCACGTCCTTGCGACGGAAACGAAAGACGCCGCTATTGCGTCGCTTACACATTTCGGAGACCGCGCGGAGATGCTTCGCGAGATCGCTGCGGCAACACTCGCAAGAACCGCCTAAATTACAGGAAATACAAGCCGATTGAGCGTTTGATTAAGCTCTTCGACTTATGTCTGACGGACAGACAAAAAGATTCTCCGCGCTTGCCTGGCTTGTTGTCACGGCGGCGACGCTTACGCTTTATTGGACGACGCTTGCAAAACTCGGCGTCGATTGGTGGAGCGACGAGAACTATTCGCACGGGCTTCTGATCCCGTTTATCATCGGCTTCGTCCTGTGGACGAACCGAAAGGATCTTGCATCCACGGAACCGGTTTCGAGACCCGGCGAAATACTCGGCCTTCTTATCGTCGCGGGCGGCATACTGTTGCTCGCCTTGGGCGTACTCGGTTCGGAACTCTTCACGCAGCGGATCTCTTTTGTCGTAACGGCAGCGGGGATCGCGATATATGCGGGCGGCGAACGTCTGCTCCGCATTTGCGGTATCTTCTTTGTTCTCTTCACGTTAGCGGTCCCGCTGCCGCAGATCGTTTTTAACAGGATCGCATTGCCGCTTCAGTTCCTTGCGTCGAAGATCGCAGTTTGGGGCATCAGGCTTTTCGGCGTGCCGACGGTGCGGAAGGGAAACATCATCGACATTCTGCCGTCGGGCGCAATGCAGACGATCTCGCTCGAGGTCGTTGAAGCTTGCAGCGGTATCCGTTCGCTGATGACGCTCGCCGCGATCGCCTTGCTGCTCGGCTTTTTTACACGCAGTAAACAGTCACTTGCCTCCGGCCTGATAAGCGGAATGGCAGTTCCCGATCTTTTTCGGACGTGCATTCTAATGCTGCTTTCCGTGCCGGTCGCGGTGCTGACGAATGCTGTTCGCGTTTCTGCGACGGGCGTGCTTACGTATCTCTACGGCGTTCGAGCAAGCGAAGGTACGCTCCATGAACTTTCGGGGCTTGTGATGTATATCGCGGCACTCGGCATTCTCTTAGCGTTGAACGCAGGGCTTCGCAAAGCCTTTGAAAGGAGGACGCCCGCCGTATGAACCGACGCCTTCTAAAGCTCGTGATCCTGCTCGTTGCCGGAGCGTTCCTTATAAACTGGCTGCAATTCAGAGGCGAGGTCGTACCGACGCGGCAGGGGCTTGCGAATTTCCCTGAAACCTTGGGCGAATGGAAGCAGCGCGGCGACGCGTTCACGTTCAGCCAAGAGACGGATCGGGTTCTTGGCGCTACCGATTACACGATGCGCGAATACGTATCTGCGGACAGTAAGGTCGCGAACATCTACATCGGATACTACGGTTCGCAGCGTGTAGGCGCGACGTATCACAGCCCGCAGAACTGCCTTCCGGGAGCCGGTTGGGTGATGCTCGATCCGCGTGAGGTCGAGGTCCGGCGTGCGGACGGCACGACCTTCGCGGCAAATCAGTATTTTGTCGAGAACGGTTCGTATCGAGAGGTGATGATCTATTGGTATCAGGGCCGCGGGCGCACGGCGGCGAGCGAATACACCGACAAGCTGCATTCGGTCCTCGACAGTATTTTCAAGCAAAGAACCGACGGGGCGATGGTGCGCGTAATGGTGAATGTCGGCGACGACGAATCGAGTGCCGTCGAAGCCGCAAAGGATCTGTCCGCAAAAGTTGCAGACGACCTAGACGCCTTTGTTCCGAAGTAATGTCCGTTACCTGACAGACATCCCAAACGTCCCGCGATAATTTACACCTACGTTCTGGAGGCACTAATTATGGCTAAAGACATATATGGCGTTGATGACCGGGGAGATGTGGTAAGTGAAGATAGAGCTAGCAGACGCCGAGCCGTAACTTGGATGATCGTCAGCCTGATTGGTTTTATCTTGATCGTGGCGGCCGCTGCTTCGTTCTTTCTCGGCGGTGCTGCGCGCGACGGCGAGATCAATACGCCCGCAAATCTAAGTAACCGGAACTAGACCGCGAGAGTCGATGCCGCCGTATTCGTGCGGAGCGGAGTAACGCAAGTGTATGGAAAGATACGGTATTAGACGGGGAATAGGCGGAAGATAAATCAAGGGAACAGACATTAGGAAGCTGATAAGTCCCAAATGGGAAGGAAAGAGGGGGAAACAATATGCTTTGGACAATAATAATAATACTGCTCGTCATGTGGGCTCTTGGCTTTAGTTTTGCGGGAGCATCGATCGGCTCGCTCATTCATATCTTACTAGTCTTGGCCGTGATCCTGCTGATCGTCCAGATCGTTACCGGGAGACGCTCGATCTAGCTCGACGATAAGACTCAGATCTAAAAAGTGGCGTGGTGTGTTTTTGCTGTTGATCAGTTTCAGACACACTACGTTTTTTTATGTCGATACTAAACCCCGCTATAACCTTCCGTCTGATCAGAGCTTCGTCCGAACCGACAGATGCCCAGCATCGGATGTCAGAAAAAGAAGATCTTCTGCAGGGAAAATTATTGCGGCTAAAATGGAGAAAAATAGGTGGGGATCCCATATATGAACTCCCAAGCGCGGAATGCTTCGCCGAGAATCCCCATTGGTCAGCAAGCGTGGGCGACCTGAGCCGTCCAGATCTTAGTATGCGTGAGCAAGTTCCGAGTAGCACGTGCACGCAGACTGCTCGACCTTTTCGCGGTCGCGAATCGAAAGACCGCCGCGCGAATAATCGATCAACTTGCCTTTACGCATTTCGAGTGCGATGCACGTAACGCTCGGACGGTAAACGCCGAGAATGCGGGCGATCTGCTCGTGCGTAAGCTTCATTGTCTTTCTGCCGGTGCGGTCTTGAACGAGCAGCAGCCAAGTGCATAGACGTTCCTTTACCGAATGGTACATATTGCAGATCGAACGCTGCGAGATCTGCCTGACATACTGATCGACCTGCGGCGTAAGAGCATTGGAAAGTTCGGGACTGAGCCTGATCAATTTCGAAAGCACTTCGCTTTCGATACGAACCGCTGAGCCTGCCTGCGAGACCTGCGTGCAATTGGTAACATTCGTGCGGCAAAAGAGCGGCAAGAACCCGACCGCGCCTTCATGGCCCGTGATAGTTACCTCGACCATACGACCGTCGTCGAGCGTGCGAAATTCGGAGATAACGGCCGTCTCCGGAAAATATACATAGTCGAGCCGGTCGTCCTGCATATAAAGGAATTGCTCGGCAGACAGAAACACCGACCTCAGCGACGGCTGAAGTTTGTCGAAGAGATCTTTCGAGAGCCCTGCAAGAAGCTGGTTACTGGATGAAACGATCGGCATTGACGCCGGTTTGCGCGCTGCCGAGGCGGTACGCGACGCACTCGTCGGTATGAAGTCGTTCGTTTGCGTAACGTCGTATGCGTATGAATAGTTAAAATGCTCCATTATTCCCTCGCGATCTTTATGAAACGGACCTTAGGCAACGGCAAATTCGGCGGCGTAAACTATCGCGTCATCCTGATCCGGTTTGAATTTGAAAACTTCGATACTGTCCGGCGAATCGCCTCGGCAACCTATGGATGGAGCCTTCCCGTGGTAAAAAACTCCTTCGTTCTCCCGCGGACTCCAATCCAGAACCGAGCGCCCCGGCGTTGCCCAAATAATGAATCAATTATGATGCACGGGAAGGCGGCGAGAAATTGGGAAAATTCGCAAAAAGTATAGGGAAAATCCCTATGTCGTTAGGGAAAAGAGTTCGTAGAGTTTTTAGAGTTCGTAGAGTTTTTAGAGTTTGGGGAGTTAGGGTTGTTTGCTTCAGTGGAAAACCGGCTTTCTCTAGCGTCTCCGCGCCTCTGCGGGAAATAAACAGTCGTCTCCCGCAGAGTCGCAGAGTCGCAGAGTCGTCTCCCGCAGAGGCGCAGAGAAGCGCAGTTAGTGAGTTTTGTAAAGTTTGGAGTTCGTGGAGTTTCGTTTAGGTATCTTGCATCCAGCCTTGAAGAATGGCGTATTTCACGATCGCAATACGGCCGTTGATGCCGAGTTTCCGCATTGCGTTCGCCTTATGAACCTCGATGGTCTTTACGCTCAGATCGAGGCTTGCGGCGATCTCTTTATTGCTGTAACCGAGCGAGATCAGGCGTAAGACCTCGGTTTCGCGATCGGTGAGTTCCCGCTGATTTTCGCCGCGAAGAGCCGGACGGCTCGCATAACCGCCCATAACCTTCTTGGTCAGTGTCGGGTCGAGATACGCGTTGCCTTCGGCGACCTCTCGGATGGCATTGATGAGGTGATTCGGAGCGCTTTGCTTTAGGACATAGCCGTTCGCGCCGGCGGCAACAAGCTGCTGTAGATAACCGTCGTCGGTGTGCCGGGAAAGCGTTAGAAGTTTAATATCCGGGTATTTGGCGCGAAGTCTTCTGGTTGCCTTCAGGCCGTTCATCCTCGGCATCGAGATATCGAGGATGATGATGTCGGGCCGCAGTTCTTCCGCCCGTGCAAGCGCGATCTCGCCGTCGTCCGCTTCGCCGACGACTTCCATATCGGGCTGGGAGTTCACAAGGAGCTTTACGCCCTCTCGAACTGTCTTGTGGTCCTCTGCAAGGAGAACGCGAAGCTTGTTTCCCATAAGGCTATTAGCTCACAAGCGGGACGCGAATAAAAACCGTCGTGCCCTTACCCGGAGCCGATTCGATCTCGAATGTTCCGCCGATCAGCGACGCTCGCTCCCGCATTCCAACAAGGCCGAAGCCGCCCTTTTCACGCTTTGGCAGCTTCGACGGTACTTCAAATCCGAGGCCGTTGTCCTCGATGATCAAGAGCAGTTCAGAGCCGAGCCGTTCGAGAATTATCTCGACCATACTTGCTTTGGCGTACTTTGCCGTGTTGTTAAGAGCTTCCTGGGTGATGCGGTAGAGGTTCGTTTCGACGTCCTTGCTGAGCGAGGTATCGGCGGCGCCGATCGCGTTGAAATCCGAATCGATGCCTGAGTATCGAGACCATTCCTTTGCGTAATTCGCCATCGCGGCGACAAAGCCCGTATCATCAAGCACGCTCGGCCGAAGTTCCCAGGCGAGGAAACTTACCTCGCTATCAACGACCTCGGCGATCTCGGCGAGCCGTTCGACGCGATCGGAGATCTCCGAGCCTTCGTCACAGAGCGTGGCAATGCTTGCGATCTTCAAGCGAAGCGCCGTGAGCGATTGGCCAAGTTGGTCGTGTAGGTCGCGGGCGATACGGCCTCGCTCATCTTCCTGTATCGTAAAGAGCCGCCGAAGAAGATTGAGCCGCTGCTCCTCGATCCGTGCGCGCTCTTCCATTTGCTTTACAAGAACGGCGTTCGTTTCGGCAAGCGCCTGCGTACGGCTTGCGACGCGGGCTTCGAGGTCGGTTCGAGCTTGATGAAGATCCGCCTCGTACTGTATCCGTTCGGTGAGGTCGGATGCGATCTTTGCGTAGCCGGTGAGCGTGTCGTTCTGATATAGCGGAACAAGGACGCCGCTTGCAAAGAAACTCGAACCGTCCTTGCGAAGATGCCATCGTTCGTCGGACGCGCGGCCATCGGTTCTCGCCTTTGCCATCTCGTGTTTCGGAATATCCTTGGCGTTGTCTTCCGCCGTAAAAAGGAGCCCGCCGGATTTGCCGAGGATCTCGCGCTCACGATAACCGAAGATCTTTTCCGCTCCGGGATTCCAGGTATCGATCAAGCCTTCGGTATCGGTCGAGAAAATGGCGTAGTCCGTAAAACTTTCTGTGAGGACGCGCATCCGTTCGCGGCTGAATTTGAGAGCGTCTTCGCTGCGGCGCAGGTCCGTGAGGTCGCTGACAAAAGAATAAAATCCGCGGACTTTTCTATCCGGGCCGAAATCAGGAACGTATGAGACATGGACGTAGCGGTCGCCGAGGCCTTTGTACGAGACCCAAGAGTCGATCGAGAAGCTCTCGCCGGCGAATGCGCGTTCGATCAGCGGCTGAAGCTGCTTATACGACCGAGGCGAGAGCACGCTGCTAAGCTTTCGCCCTACGATGGCGGGCTTATCGATACCGAAGAGCTTGGAATATTGATCGTTCACAAAACGGTAACGCTCGTCGCGATCGACATATGAGATAAGTGCCGGAATCACATTCGTGATGAGCCGCAGTTCGGCCTCGCTGTCGCGAACCCGTTCGCTGATGAGTTTTTGCTCGGTAACGTCGATGACCGTGCCGTAGGAACGCACGGCTTCGCCTTCGCTGTCGCGAATGATCGCGCCGGAAGCCTCGACCCAACGCACACGCCCGGTGCGCTGTCGGATCCGAAATTCATTCTTGAATTCCTCGGTTCTGGATTTGAACGCGGCAAGAAGATGAGCGCGGACCTGTTCGCTGTCGTCCTCGTAGATATATTTGTCGAGAGACTCGGGCTTGACCCAATTCAGACGCGCTTTTTCGCCGCAGATCTTCCAAAGGGTTTCGGATAGAAAGATGCGTTTTGTATGCGCGCTCCACTCCCAGCTTCCAAAGCCGCCCGCCTTTTGAGCGAGCATTAAACGCTCTTCGGTCGAGCGATAAGCTTCATCGACGATCCTGCGTTCCGTGACGTCGAGAATTACGCCGTCAATGCGCAAAGGGCGGCCGTTCTTATCACGCACGATCGAACCAACACTCTCGACCCAACGCAAAGTGCCGTTCTCGTGCCGAATGCGAAATTCGTCCTTGTATTCTG
>DAORTR010000116.1:0-7685 GCA_035432765.1 Pyrinomonadaceae bacterium | reverse complement strand
CTTCGTCCTCGCCTTTCTGCCGCAGATATCCGTGGAAGGCGTGCCGGTTAAGGGCAGCGGTGAGCGGATCGACGTGAACGAGTTCTTTTAGCTGGGCGTGTGCGACAGTAAGTTCAGCATTCGCCTGCTTTGCGTCCGAAAGCACGCGTTCGAGCAAGACGATCACTGTTCCGAATCCCAGCAGATTCTGGAGAATGAAGTCAAAGAGCGGTCCCGATGGGACGAGGTCGATGGCGATCAAGGTATTGGCTCCAACGAGCGAGACGATGAAAGATTGAATGCAGTTCACCGTCAGCAGTCCGATCGCGACCAGCATTACGTGCCAGCCAAGCGTTCGGACGCGCGTACGCCAAAGGATCGCATACGAGCTAGCGAAAAAGATCGCCATCACGAGGACGTGAATGTTGAGGAGAAATGCGAGATCGTCGGAGAGGAATGGAAGAATGAAGCCGAAAATGATGAACGGAATGATCGCGAACTCATAATGAGACCGCATCCTTTCGTTTCTAGCGAGGCTGTAACAGCCCGCGGCAAGCAGAAACCCGAAGAGATATTGAGTAACGAAATAGAGGCCGAGAAGTTGGAAGAGAGACGATTCACCGCCGATGATGCGGAGACAGATCAGGCCGAAGCACAGTATGCACCATGCGTTCGCCCAATAGCTGAGAGCAACTATCTTCAAGGAGCGACGCAGGAACAACGTCAAAAGGGCAATGAGAGCTACCCCGGAAATCTGTACTATCAAGCCAATTTTTTCGTCCATATCAAAGCGTGAGGACCTTAAGGACAGATCGCTAATGGTATTGAGCTGAGAAAAGAGGTTTCTCGCAAAGGGCAAGGACTTGCCCCAATTGATTGTAATACTAAGAAGTCAAATTCGTCCAGCTTTTTTTAACAGAGTTGAAAGTTCTTGTTCATTTGGAAGAGCGGATCTCGCTCCTAAGCGGCGGCATTTGAGGGCGGCAGCAGCGTTCGCGTAGGCCGCAGCGTCTCCGACCGAGGCCTTGGACAGAAGGCCATATAGAAGACCGGCACGAAACGCATCGCCCGCGCCGGTCGTATCGACGCAGCCGCCGGGAACGGCAAATCCCGGGGTTTCGACAAATTTCCCTTCCGCTAAAAGGATCGATCCGGAATCGCCGAGCGTTGCGCACGCGATCTTAAAACCGTATTTTTCGGAAAGAGAAAGGAGTGCGTCGCGAAGCGACTCGACGCCCGTGAGGCGTGCGGGAAAATCTGCCGATGCGACAAAAATATCGACAAGCGGGAGAAGGTTCTCTACGCCGTCAAAAATATTGTCGATGTCGATCGAGACATACGCTCCCGATCCTTTTGCGGCACACGCCATCGCAATGCAGGCTGCGGTGTCGTGCGGCGTGACGTGAAGCACGCGACAATCGCGCGCGGCATCAAGCGGCGCGTCTTCTTCGGAATAGCCGAGCTTTTTGTCGCGTTTCCAGATGACCGTACGTTCGCCCGAGACCTCATCTACGATAATGAACGCGATCTGCGTTGCGGCACCCGGAATGCGTTCGGCGAAACGCGTTTCGACGCCGTCTTCCTCTAGGGACGCGATACCGATATCGGCGGCCGCGTCGTCCCCGAACCGGCCGGCGTACGCCGTCTTAAAACCGAGACGCTGAAGGCCGGCCATCGTGCTTGCGACCTCCCCACCAGCCATTTGCGCGTAATTCGAAAGCTCTACTTTCGAGTTAAATTGCGGATACGACGGGACTTCGATCAGGAAATCTACGGCATTCGTGCCGAATCCGACCGCGTCGTACTTCTTATCTGATGCGAATTGAAATAATGCCATTTCTAATAAATGCCGGTCCCAAAACCCACAACTTCTGCCGATGTTAGTGCGAGTCTTGCAAAAGATATATCGAGCGCGATAGATTGTTTAGCATACCAATTTTTGCCGCGTGTTACGCGGCCGAGAGTTATCATTCATAAGAGGTTGAATTATTTATGCCGACTGCAGTTTGCCCCGAGTGCCATGAAGAAGTTTATATTGATGCCGATTCCGAACAGGGAGACATTGTCCCCTGCGAAGAATGTGGTTCTGACCTTGTCGTCGTCGGACTCGATCCGATCGAGGTCGATCTGCGATCTGAGGATGATGACGAGCGCGAACTCGATGACGACGGCTATGGGGATGGTTTAGGGTACGACAGCGATTCATATTGATCGCGCGGCAAGGCCTTCAATTTTTGGCAAATTGACCGACATCGCAGTTCAAATTGACCGATTCTTGCATCAGACGCTCCGGCTTCGAACTGGTCTGTATATCAGAGCGAGCCTCGAAGAGATCTACACTTAGCCCGCATTTTGTGTCATGGCACGCTTCTTGTATAAAGAGGCACTTTAGGCGCTGGGAACGGCCCCGGCCCGAGTGCCATGCAAGACGCCGAGAAACTATTCAAGGACTCGATACTGAGCCTATCTGCCTGTGCTGTAATTGCCTTTGCGGCGATCGCCGCTGGGCTTCTCGTGTTCGGGGTTACGTTCCTCTTGATCCTGTTCCCTGTCGCCGCCTGCGTCGCCGCGGCGTATAAGATCCACAATACGGGCTTGCAAAAGAGGAGCGAACTCGTCGAGAAGGCAAATCTGCTCAATCAGACGACCGTCGAAGTTCTGGCGACCGCGATCGACGCCCGCGACCAGATCGGCACGGGCCACGTGCGGCGTACGCAGATATATGCGCTGGGGCTTGGGCGGGCGATGGGACTGACGGGCGAGCGTCTCGACGCGCTTCGGTTGGGATCGCTCCTGCACGACATCGGAAAGCTTGCCGTTCCGGATCATATTCTCAGCAAGCCGGATCGACTGACGCCTGCCGAACTAGAAAAGGCGAAAACACACTGCATGATCGGCGCTTCAATCCTCGAAGAGATCGATTTTCCGTATCCTGTCGTTCCGATCGTCCGATATCACCATGAATCCTGGGATGGCGCGGGCTATCCGAGCGGCTTGAAAGGCAACCGCATCCCGCTTGGAGCGCGGATACTCGCTATTGCCGACACATACGACGCGCTCCGAAGCGAAAGGCCGTACCGCAAACCGATGTCGCGCGATGAAGCGCGCGGACATATCGCGAATGCCGCCGGCACACGGTTCGACCCCGAAGCCGTCCACATCTTCTTGAAGAATCTGACAAAATTCGAGGTCGAGATCGCCGCCGCCGGCGTGGATTATCCGAAGGAAGAGAGCAAGTTTCATAAGACGATCGAAGGCAAGAGCTACGTCGAACGCATACAGTCCGCAAACCGTGAGGTTTTCGCGCTGTTCGAGCTCGTTCGTGAATTCGGCGAATCGAACAGCCTCGGAGCGATGCTCGAACTTTTCGCAAAGAAGATCAGCCAACTCGTGCCGACGGACACCTGTGCGATCTTCCTGCTGAACGACGGCCGTGAATACGCCTCGGCCGCGGAGGTTACGGGCCAGAACGCCGATGTATTCCTCTCGAAGCGTGTACGGGTCGGCGAAGGCGCGACCGGCTTCGTGCTGAAGAATCTCGAACCGGTCGTGAATGTAAATCCCGACCTCGATTTCTCGCTCTCGCAGCTTGATCTGATCCAAGAATATCGAACGATGGCGAGCATCCCGCTCGTCTCTGAGAGCGGCCCGGTCGGGGCAGTTTCTATATACACATCGTCGATCGATGCGTATGAGGACGAACACATACGGGTGCTGACGACGGTCGCCGAGATCGCCGCTCGCGCTATCGAGAAGCTGCAAGCCCACGCCCGTACACGTGCGCACGCAATGACGGATCCGATGACCGGTCTGCCGAACGCGCGAAGCCTGCAGATGCAGTTCGAACGCGAAGTGGCGCGTGCTGACCGCAGCAATTCGACCTTCCAGTTGATAATGCTCGACCTCGACGGCTTTAAGCTGGTGAACGACAACTTCGGGCACAAGGTCGGCGATCAGATGCTTCGCGAGGCGGGCGAGGTCATCTATTCGCAGCTTAGAGAATACGATTTCCTTGCCCGCTACGGCGGCGACGAATTCATCGCGATCGTTCCTGAGATGACCGACGATGAGGTCGCAGAACTTTCGGCGCGAATCGAGAACGCGGTGCGTGAATTTCGGCTTGAAGTGAAAGGCAGCAACGAGTATGCGTCGGTCGGTGTGAGCGTCGGCGCCGCAGCATTCCCGCATAGAGGCGAGTCGCTCGATCAGCTTGTCGTTGCCGCGGACCGCGCGATGTATCGCAGAAAGAGCGACCGAAAGAATTTGGAGCTGATGCGCGAGACGCAGGCACCGGAATTCGACCATCTTCGATCCGCTCTTTCGAAACTCCCGACGGCCGCGCCCGGCGGACTGATCGTCGAGTTGGACGAATCGGCGGTTCTGCTCGACTCGGTAAACTAGAAAGCCTGCGAAAATCTGAAATGGATCTGGCCCTGACGCAAACGGTAGTAGGCGTCGGGGCCGGTTGTTTGCGGGATACGAAATTGCGGCGGATTCAGCAGGTAGCCGTAATCAACGCCGAATTCCCCGCCGATCGGCGTCTTTAGGCGAAGCCCAAGCCCGATCGTATTCGTCCAAAGGGCACGTAGATTGGCTTCGAACGCGGTCGAACCGATGGTTTTCGGCGGATTAAAGATATCGCCGACCCGCCTGAATACATTGCCGCCGTCGTAGAAAGGAACCGCGCGTAAAGACTTGGTCAGCGGAATTCGAGCCTCAATATTGACGACCGCGAGGCCGTTGCCGCCAAACGGCAGCGTGAAAGGATCGAGATACACTTGCTTGCCTTCGCTGTTGCGGAATGTGCCTTGCGGAACAACGACCGCACGCGGGCCTGCTTCTTCGAAATCGAATCCGCGCAAAGTCGTCGAACCACCCGCGAAGAAACGCTCGCTGATCGGCAAAATGCCGTCGAGACCCGGAAACTGTGTGTTCGAAAATCGGTTGCCGTTCGCAAAAACGTGCGCAAGCCCGATGACCGCGCGGGCGGCGATCGTCATTCGTCGGATCTTCGGGATCGAATAATAAAAGTTATAGCTTGCCTGGAATTTTTGAAAACCGATGTTCGCGCCGAGCAGCGGCGCCGATAGATCGTATTGCGCCGTGATGTAGCTCCCGTTGGTCGGGTCGCTTGCGTTGTATCGGCAGCGGTCGCCGGGTTCGCCCTTTGCGATCGTTTCAAGCAGCGAATACTTTATCTGGCAATTCTTACGCGTGTCGCGGACGTATGTGAATGAGAATCCGGACGTTCGAATTCGGGAATCCGGCCGCAGAAGATCGCGCACGAGCAAGCTCTCGAAATTCATCAGGCGCACGTCCTCGAACTTGAACCGCGCGAAGATCAGGCTGCGATTCTTGACGCTAAGCGTCTTGCTCGTCTCGACGGTGAATGTGAGGCGGTTCAGCGTCGGGCTGCCGGTAGCGTTGCCGAATTCGTCGATCGGATCTCCATTGGCGTCGAGCCGCTGGACGACGCCGAAAGTTCCCTTATCAAAAGCCGATCGGAAGAAGCGCGTAACGGTCGAATCCCGTTGATACTGCGCCGTGATCGTTAGCGGGCTGAATCTTCCGTCGCGGTCGTGCAGGAAACGCGGATGAATAAAATCGAGCTGTACTAGCTGCTGCCGACGGCTCATTCTGAGGCGCGAGCCGCCCTGCCAAAGCCTGCCGAAAAGATTTACGTGGCGAATATCGACAAAGCCGTTCACGCCGAGATCGGTCGAAAAACCGCCGCCGTATCTAAGGACACGCGGCGGAGCTTCGCTCACGTTCACGATCACGTCGGTGCTGCGACTCGCGTCATTGCTGCGTCCTGCACGCTGAAGTTTGACGTTCACGCTGTCGAAAGCATCCGTGCCGAAAAGGCTCTGTTCGCTCGTATAAATGTCGGACGCTTTCAGCAATTTGCCGGGTTCGAGCGCGATCGCACGCCGTATCGCACTCTCTTTCGTTTTTTGATTGCCGGTGATCAGAACGCGGTCGATCACAACGGGCCGGCCTTCTTTTTCGACGTGGAGCTCGACCTTTATCTTCTCGACGTCGGGCGAATCTGGCGTCTTCGGTTCGACGACCGACGACGTAACGCGTGCATCGTAATATCCTTTGTCCGCGTAGTACGCCTGCAGCGCACGAACGGCGTTGCGTACGCGCGCGCGCGAATAATTTCGCCCCGTTAGTTCGGGCAATTGCTTCTCCAATTCGTCGGTCGGGATCGCCGCATTCCCCGATATCGTTACGGCATCAACGACGGTCGGCGGCCCTTCATCGACCTGAAAAGTGATGATCAGATCGTCGCTGTTCGGCGCGACACCCTGCCGAACGCTAACCGTCGCGTCTCGATAACCGAGTTCGTTCATCAATGAACGTATCGTCGAAGCGTCTTGTTCGAGCGTATCGGCGCTTGTTACTCCGCGGCCGTAGCCAAAGAGCGGAATGATGCCGAGGAAATTGGCTTCCTGCGAATTCAGGACCGTTCCGACATCCTCGTAAGTGAGCTTATTTGTACCGCGAATGCGGATCGAGCTGAGACGAAGTTTGCGGCTCAGCGCGACGCTGTATTTGACCTCGATCTCGCGGCCCAGGAGTTCGTTCGTCGCAAGCGATGAGCATACGAATTCGGTGCCGTTAACAAGCTTCGAACCGTCGCCCTCGACGATCTCCGGCTCGACCGAACACATCGGCGTAACGTCCGCAAAGAAGTATCCGTGTTCTTGGTAATAGTTCTCAAGACGCCGTTCGCCCTCGACGATCGCGGCAAAATCGAGCGTCCCTTCCCTTTTGACCGGCAAGATCTTATTCAATGTCCTCGTATTCGGTTTGTCCGTCTCGGGATCGATCACGATCTTCACTTTCGGCCCCTTCGTACCCGTCAGTTCGATATCGACCTTGTTCGCCTGCGGATCGTAAACGACACGCGGTTCGTTAAGACGCGGCGCGATGAAATCACCTTCGCGAAGAACTGATCGTACCTTTTCGACGTCCTTGCGGAGCCGATCGCGCGAGAATTCTTCGCCGGGTTTGAGCGACAATTCCTTTAGGCCGATCGGCGTTGTTAGGCCTTCGATCTCGATAGAAAATGTGTTGACCGTCGCTTGTTCGTTCAAGGCTACGTGAAAGAGGACGTTCACCTCGTCGATGCCCGCGACCTTCTGTTCGTCGAACGCGACCTCAGCTCGGTAATAGCCTTGATCGCGCAAATAATCGAGCATTATGTCGGCGTTGTTGCGGAGGATCTGATCCGTTATCGCGGTTCCGGTCGAGAGAATATTCAGCTTGAATAGAAGTTCTTGCTCGGTAACCTTGCCGCCATTTCCGTTCGAACCCTTTACGTCGATCAAAACTTTGTTGAGAACGGCCTTTCGCTTTACGCGGAAGTCGAGGTCAACAAGATCGCCGCGTAAGGTCGCCGCGACTTCGACCGAAACGACCGGGCGATTGTTGTAGATCTGCAGAATATTGTCGTGGACGCGGACGGAATTATACGGCTTGCCCGACATCCCTTCGACAAGCGGCAAAATGTCGTCCTCGACCCCTTTCGAATACGGCGGATCGACAGCGACCTTTACTTCACCGATCGTCTTGCCTTCGAACTGAGAAGATTGTGCTGCGGCTCCGGCGGCGAAAAGGCAGGCAGCAAGAACGGCCGCGGCTAAAATACGCGGCAGCAAATATTTTTTTGACGTAAGGGATCTTCTCAAAAAGCGTTC
>DAORTR010000115.1:0-7724 GCA_035432765.1 Pyrinomonadaceae bacterium | reverse complement strand
CGTTAAGAATTTTTTTCGATCAGCGTGCGGAGGCGTTTTACTTCGTCCTTGAGGCGTGAGAGGCCTTTTACGAGGGCGTTCTGGCGTTTGTATTCGTCGAGCGGCTGTACGGGCGTGCCCCACCAAACGCCGGGGCGAACGATCTTGCCGGGCAGAACACCTGCCTGCGAACCGATGACCGCGCCGCTTAGAACGCGTGCGTGGTCGCCCATTCCGACCTGTCCGCCGATCACGCAATCGTCCTCGATCACGGTGCTGCCGGAGATGCCTGTTTGGGCGGCGATCACGACACGCCTTCCGATCTTGACGTTGTGCGCGATCTGCACGAGGTTGTCGATCTTCGTACCGTCGCCGATCTCGGTCGCACCGAGCGCTCCGCGATCGATGCATGAATTTGCGCCAAGTTCGACGTCGTTCCCGATGACGACTGAGCCTGCCTGCGGGAATTTTACATAGCCCTCCGAACCATCGCGCACAAACCCGAAACCGTCCGCACCGATCACGCACCCGGCGTGAATAATGCAGTCCTCGCCGATCGTTACGCCGTTGTAAATTGTGCAATTAGGGAAGATACGCGTGCCGCGACCGATCGACACGTCGTGCCCGACGTAACATCCCGCGTGGATCTCAACATCCGCGCCGATCTCTGCCGAGCCGTCGATCACGACATTCGGCCCGACGAAAGACGCTTTTATGTCTGCATCGACGGCGATCTTTGCCGTCGGGTCGATGCCGTTACGACGCAGCGGAATTGACAAGGCTGCAGCGATCTTTGCGAACGCGAGTTTCGGGTCTTTGACGACGATGACTGCGGGAATATGACCGGTGAACTCCGCATTCTCACGGACAAGCACGCAGGAGGCGTGCGTTGGCGGAACCTTTCCGTCGCCCGCGAAAAAACTCACGTCGCCCGCGCCGGCCGTCGAAAGTTCGGCAAATCCGGCGATCGCCAAAACGCTGCCAAAGAGTTCTCCGTCGAGGACGAGCGCGATCTCAGAAGTATCCATACATCGAGATTATATGTCGAGCGGAACGCAAAGCAGAAAACGAGGGCGACGAAGAAACCGCAAGTTCAGGCACCGCGTTCGGCAAGATCGATCGCCGATTGGAGGAATATCTCGATGCCGTTCAGTTCGATGCCGTCGCTCGCGACGAGGCGTTTCAGAACGGCCGCAGATTCGCTGTCGAGAAAGTCTAGGTCGGCAAGATCGATCACTACATTTTCAAGCCGCTCATTGACGATCGAATTCGCGATCCGCTCGAGAAGAAGCGCGTCCTCAAGCAGTAGATCGCCCTCGACCCGTAGCATTATTTTTCCAGTTTCGGCCTGAACCGTTTCGGTGATGTTGGTCGGCATCTATTCTCGCGTGAGACCCAATGAATATGGCCATTCTACGCGCTTTTCGGACGTTTGGTTGCAAAATGTTCATTTTGTGCGCAGTTTTGGAAAGCATTTTCTGGAGTGCCCATTTTTATTGGGGTTCAGAAAGGCGTTTTTACGCAAAAGTTGTCAAAAATGAGGTCGTTTTTTTCACTTTTTCGAGAAATTAGGGTGCGTCGGGTGCTGAATTTCCGCTGTCGGGCCTTGCGGCGGAGCGGGTATGAAGTTTTTCGTCCGCCGTCGGAGACGGGAAGTTTCGTCGTCGGATCGCGAAAGGATCAAATGTTTTACCGACCATCCCGGCGTTAGGATCTTTACCAAAGAGGACTCAGAGAACAAAGAGACCGATGAGAGGACAACTCGGCAGCAAGGGCGTATCGCGTTGCCCGAGAGAAATGCGCATTACTCGCCGAGCGGAAAAGCTAGGCCTTTCCGGGACATCCCTATATCTCCGTGGTCTCTGTGTTCTCGATGGTGATGTTAATGTCCAAAGAACCCAAGTCGCTATCGCTCCGGGTTCTGACAGGACTGTGCGGGGTACCACGCCCTTGCGCACGCGCTGGCTACTGGTGGCTTGGGGCGGGCTCTTGTATGTTCCCGGACACGCCCTTGCGCACGCGCTGGCTACTGACACGCGTATGGATTCTTGCAACGACGTTGCACGTGTGATACAGTTGTTCCTGTATGGACATCAATTGGATCGAATTCAGCGAAGGGCCGATCGTGCAGGATGCGGAGAAGATCCGGGTAACGCTGACGCGAACGGGAACTTTCTATCTGAACGGCGCTGCGTTGAAGGCTCTCGGCGAGCCGGACGCGGTCGTGCTTTTCTACGACAAAAGGCTCCAGTTGATCGGCATAAAGCGGGCGAGCGTCGCCGTTAAGCACGCTTTTCTTTTAAAGAAGAAGGACGGCGATCACGTGAGGGCACGTATTTTTTACGCGTCGAACTTCTGTAAGCATTTTCAAATACAGCCGATGGAGACTATCTCGTTCCAGTCGCCCGTGCTGCAAGGCGACATCCTCGTCCTGAGCCTGCACACGACCGGCCCTGCACGCGGATGGAACCGACGGAATGCAGCGGCCTGAGCGAGGGCATGGGCGGATAAGAAAATCACCACAGAGATCAGAGAGCGCACAGAGAAAATGCGGCAGATCGAGGTCCCTTTTCTCTCTGTGGTCTCTGTGGTAATTCTGGCTGAGCCCTTACTCACGTGCGGGCTACTGACACGTGCGGGCCTCGGCATTGCGGGATTCTGCTTGGCGGCGGGTGGCGAGGAAGAGTCCGGCGAAGACGAGCAGGGACGCGATGATGAAGCTTGCAGCCATTTTTTCTTTTAGGAAGATAACGGCGAGGACAACTCCGACGATCGGCTGCAAATAGATGAATATGGCGACGGTCGATGGCCTTACGCGTGTGACGGCGTAGGCGTTCAGAAGGTATGGAGCGGCAGTCGCACCGATACCGATGTAGGCGATGAGCGTCCAGACCGAGGCTGGGATCTGCGAAAGATCGACCGACGAAAGACTAAATGCGCCGACCGGAACCGCGATGATGCTCGAGAAGATGAATACCCACATCATCGAGCGGAATGGTCCGTTTCGCGAGATGATATCTTTCGAGACGGCAACGTAAATGCCGAAGGCGAGCGAATTCAGGATCATCATAATGTCGCCTTGCGTCGTCGCACTTTCGAAGGAAGCGTTGCGCGGATCGATCAAAAAGACAACGCCTGCGGCGGCGAGAGCAATGCCCGCGACCTTCAGCAAAAAAAGTCTCTCGAAGCGAAAGATTACGCTGATGAGCAACGTAAAAACGGGGATCGTAACGGCAAGGATCGATGCGTTCGACGCGCTCGTGAGCGAAAGACCGCCGATGAAGAGATATTGATTCAGTAGGACACCGAAAAAGCAGAGTACGGCAAAACGCCAGTAATCACCCTTGTTCGTGAGCCAGACGCGACCGCGTACCGTTTGGAATATAATTAGAACGACCGCCGTTATCCCGACGCGAAATCCGACAAGAGCGAGCGGCGGGATATGATCAAGAACGACCTTGCCCGCAACCGGCAGCGTTCCATAGAAAAGCTGCACCGCTACGAGTGCAGCGTAAGGCGCAGCTAGGCCGGATTCTGGACGCTCTATTTGCTCGGTCTTCACGCGAGCATCATCGCGGGTTGTTCGATCATCTTGGTCAGGGTGTCGAGGAATTTCGCACCGGTCGCACCATCGATAACGCGATGATCGCACGACATCGTGATGTTCATTATTGAACGAACGACGATCTGCCCGTCGCGAACGACGGGCGTCGGGGTCGCGGCACCGATAGCGAGAATGCCTGCCTCGGGCGGATTGATTATCGCGGTAAATTCCTTGATGCCGAACATACCGAGGTTCGAGACCGAGAAGGTCGCACCGGTGTATTCTTCAGGCTGGAGCTTCTTGTCTCTTGCTCGAGCGGCGAGCGAGCGAACTTCCGCGCCGATCTCAACGAAGCCTTTGAGATTTGCGCCGCGAACAACGGGCGTGATCAAGCCTTCGTCGATCGCGACGGCAACGCCGATATCAGCCTGCTCGTAAAATCGAAGCGAGCGGTCTTGATACGAAGCGTTGACGAACGGATGCTTTTGCAGGGCCATCGCGACGGCTTTGACGAGGATGTCGTTGACGCTGACCTTTTGATCGTCGAGAAGGGAAGCGTTGATCGCCTTTCGAAGGCTAAGAAGGTTGTCCATCTCGATCTCGCGTGTGAGATAGAATGTCGGGATCGGGCCGATGGATTCCGCCAGGCGGGACGCTATGACGCGACGCATCTGCGAGGTCGGCTCTTCGCGGAACGCAGAAGCACCGACGACGGTCGAAGGCGTAAAGCTCGGCGCGGCCTTTGCGGTAACTGCACCGCCGCCGGCAAGTGCCTGTTCGATGTCGCGTTTAATGATCCGGCCGTTCGGGCCGGAACCCGCGACGGTGCGGAGGTCGAGGCTATTTTCCGCAGCCATTCGAGCGGCGATCGGCGAGACGAGCATACGTCCCGTGCGCGCAGAGGCCGACGGAGCAGGCACGCTTGCGACGGCGGCAGTCGCCGCCTTAGAAGCTGAAACTGCGGGCGGCGCAGACACAACGGCTGCAGCCGGTTCTTCTTTTTTCTCGGGCGCTGCAGACGCTTTGCCATTCGCCGAAACTTCCGACAGCAGAGCTGAGATGTCCTCGCCCTTCTGGCCTATGATCGCGATGGCTTCGCCGAGAGCGGCCGTGTCGCCGTCACCTTTTAGTATCTTCAGAAGCGTACCGCCGGAAAGAGCGGTCATTTCCATTGTGGCCTTGTCGGTATCGACCTCGGCGAGAGTTTCGTTCGCTCCGAATGAATCACCTTCGTTCTTGACCCAACGCGAAATTTGCCCCTCTTCCATCGTGGGCGAAAGCTTCGGCATTAAAAATTTTTCAGCCATAATTACCTAATTCCTGTTGATCGCTGATCGCGAGCGATCTTCGATCACTAACGCACACGTCGATTGGCGGCGATCATTTCAAGGCGTTCTTCGCGTGTCAATTTACGTTCGTTGTAAACCGCGACGCCGTCGCTTGCGAGCTTTTCGAGCCAAAGCGCTTCGAGCGCAGCCAGATCGTCCAGAGCACTTTCCGGTTTGTTTTCCGGCGGCTCGTAATCTTCGAGCACTTCGAACTCGAACGCCCCTTCGCCAAATTCTTTCCAATCCGCCTGCAGTTGCTTTACGGGATGATTTCCCGCATTGAGCTGGAACCGATGCCGGTTGATCCTGCCCGGCAGATCTTTGCTCGAATCGACGAACACGCGCCCATTCACCGTGTTCCTTAAAGCAAGGACACCCATCGGCCTCGTTGAAGCGGCATAATGCCTTTTCGCTTCCTTCTTGTCGATCATTGCCATCCAAGGGCCTCGGGCATTAGATATCCTTTTCATCGAGACCTGCTTGTTTCAGAAGGTGTCTAAACAAGCCCGACTTGAGGGCTTGTTTTCCATGAACGGGGACTGACAAGCGAACAATACTGCCAGGCCGGCCAAAAATATGGTGGCTGCCATTTATTCTCAGAAGAAGCCAGCCATTTTGTTCAAGGATCTTGCACAACTTCTTTCCGGATAGGCTCTTCATACGGCGATCTCAAGCAGCCGTCCGCCTTCACCGATCTCAAACTGTTCAAGGTCCACCGACAAGCAGCCCTCGACCGCTTCATACAAATTTTCGAGGAGATCCTCGAACGTTTCTCCCTCGGTTGCACAACCCGGAATCGACGGGACTTCGGCCCAGAATCCGCCTTCTTCTGCCTTGTGAACTACAACCTTCAGTTTCATATGCGCTTCCTCTTAAAGATAACAAACTTCCTTAACAGCATCGATTATCTTATCGACGCTTGGAAGCGCGAGGGCTTCGAGATTCTTTGCATACGGCATCGGCGTTTCGGCACACGAAATTCGCTTGACCGGAGCATCGAGATAGTCGAACGCAGTGCCCATTATCTGATGCGAGATCTCGGCACCGACGGATGCGAACGCGTGCGATTCTTCGACTATGACGAGGCGATTCGTCTTCTTGACGGAGTTTGTGATCGTGTCGATGTCGAGCGGCTTGATCGTCCGCGGATCGACCACCTCGACAGAGACGTCGAATTGCTCTTTGATCTTCTCGGCAGCCTCGATCGACATCGGGACGGTCATCGAACGTGCGACGATCGTGCAGTCCGTGCCTTCGCGTTTGACGTCCGCGACACCGAGTGGGATAGTGAAATCTTCGTCCTCGGGCACTTCCGCCTTCATACCGTACATACGCTCCTGTTCCATAAAGATCACCGGATTGTCGTCGCGGATCGCCGACTTGAGCAGGCCCTTCGCATCGGCAGCGTTCGAAGGCATAACGACCTTTAGGCCGGGAAAGTTCGCATACATTGCTTCGAGGGCCTGCGAGTGCTGCGATGAGACTTGATATGCAGAGCCGTTCGGTCCGCGGAAGACGATCGGAATATTGAATTCGCCGCCCGACATATAGAGCATCTTCGCGGCGTGATTGATGATCTGATCGGCCGCAAGGATCGAGAAATTCCACGTCATGAATTCGATCACGGGTCTCAAGCCCGCCATCGCGGCACCGACGCCGAGGCCCGCAAAACCGAGTTCGGTGATCGGAGCATCGACGACGCGCTTATCGCCGAATTCCTTCCACAGGCCGCGCGTCACCTTATACGCGCCGTCGTACTCAGCGACCTCTTCACCCATGATAAAGACGTTCTCGTCCCTGATAAGTTCTTCGCGAAGCGCCTGGTTCAAAGCATCGCGGATCGTTAAAACTGCCATAATCTAATATTACTTTCGTTGCGGTCTGCGGATCCTTCAAAGCCTACGGGCTCGGATCCGGATCGCATATTTTTTATTCCGCCTACGCCAGGACGTCCGTGAGGAGTTCGGACTCTTGCGGGTACGGGCTTGCGTCGGCGAATTTGAGAGCGTTTGCGGTGGCGGCGATCGCTTTGCGTTCGATCTCTTCGAAGTCCTTGTCGGTGAGCACTTTTGCTTCCTTAAGGCTGTCTTTGAAGAGGATGATCGGGTCGCGTTCCTGATATTTTTGTATCTCTTCGCGTGAGCGATAATTGCCTGGGTCGGACATCGAGTGGCCCATATAGCGATAAGCTCGAATTTCGAGCAGCGTCGGTTTGCTTTCGTTGCGTGCGCGTTCGATGGCGCGGCGAGTAGCGCCGCGTACTGCCATCACGTCCATTCCATCGACGAATTCATTCGCCATCTCGTATGATTCGGCTTTTTTTGCAATGCTGCGGGCGCTCATCGCTCGTTTTTGCGACGTGCCCATTCCGTAACGGTTATTTTCGCAGATATAAACACACGGCAAGCCCCAAAGTTCTGCCATATTGAGAGATTCATGAAAAATGCCTTGGTTTACGGCTGCTTCGCCAAAGAAGCAAAGAACTACCTGACCGGTGTTCTTGTACTTTGCCGCGTATGCCATCCCGGTTCCGACGCCGATCTGACCGCCGACGATGCCGTGTCCGCCGTAGAACTCGTGTTCTTTCGAGAACATATGCATCGAACCGCCTTTTCCTTTCACGCAACCGCCTTCGCGTCCATAGAGTTCGGCCATAACGCTCTCGGGCGAGATGCCTTTGACCATCGCTTGAACGTGGTCGCGATAGGACGTAAGAACCATATCGTCCTTATTGAGAGCGAGCATCGCGCCGATCGCGATCGCTTCCTGTCCGATATAAAGATGGCAGAAGCCCCCGATCTTACCCATGCGGTAAACTTCGGCGCACTTTTCTTCGAAATGCCGACCGAGAACCATCTGGTAGAGCATTTCGC
>DAORTR010000114.1:0-7924 GCA_035432765.1 Pyrinomonadaceae bacterium | reverse complement strand
CCTCGATCTGCGTGGTCGCTGAAATATTCTCCATTCCGCCGCCGAAATCCTCGACGAACGCCTGTGAATATTTCGGGTACGGATATCGAACGCCGGTAACATCAGAAAAGAACTTTATTGTCGCCGGCAAGTTCTTTGTCGTCGCCTCGACTTCCTTTGTCTCATTCGTATAGCCGTAATTATAGACCGGCGTACCGTCGAAATTCTGGATAACGGGCGTTGTCTCTGCGACGACGATCGAGGTCAGATAGTTCGCGTACGGCTGATCCATTTTCCAATAGAAGGTGCGCGTGCCGTCCTTGTTCTCTGTCGTGCTTTCGAGCTTTCCGTTCGAGACGACGAAGAACGGCTTCTTCACGGTAGCCCGCAGTTCGGTCGTGCGGAAGTCGTTCGGAGTGTCGTACGACGGGAACCAATAGCGGTTGAATTCCGATTCACCCTGCGACCAGATCTGCAGCGGTTTGTTCGGATCGTCCGGCCCGGGTTTGATGAACCGCAGCCCTTTGCCGAATCCGCCGATCGGCGAATCCGCATCGGCCTGATTAACGTAGTGCGTCGCATACGAGATCTTGACCGAAGAGACTTCACCTGCTCTCAACGTCTTGTTGAGAGTGATCGCAAGATTATCGTTCCCGTCTTTGCCTGCGTAGGCGAACTTGAGCGGAGAACCATCAGCGGCGGTAACGGAATTTATCGTCATATAGGCCGCGTCAAGCGTCAATTGATCCGAATCGATGAAGGGCGCGAAAGTAACGACTTCTTCTCCCATCGCCTGCTCTTTTTCCCAGTCGAAACGAAGGTCGATCGAGAGGTGTTTGATGTCGTATTTTCGACTGCGTATCCAATTAACAGGCGGCAATTTGCCCGTATCTGCGAATAAATTTAACGGCGAGGTCCGAAGCGGCCTTGCAAAGCCGAAACCGGGAAGCGAAATCAGGAAAAGGATCGCAACGGTTGCGATCCTACTGCGAAAAGTCTTTGAATTCATAGTTTTAGAGCCGATACTGGATTGAAAATAAAATCTAATTCAAAGAAACTACGCTGCGAAACCGGCAATAGTTTCAGGGAAAGTTCAGCAAGCCTACTGTGCAAGAGTAAACCAATGAAAAACGACCCGCCGTAAGCCTCCGGCGGGTCGTTGCTGTGCTACGTGGTCGGTAAAAGACGGATCGGCTCTCCTACTCGTGGTGTTTTAAGGAATTCGCATTCATATTCATATTTGCATTCCAGTTGGTATTGCCGTTTCCGTTATGTTCGTCGTTGCTCGGGTCCTCGGCATTCGAATTGTATTTTGCATTCGAATTCGTCGGCGGCGTAGGCGTCGGTCGAACACCTGCGCCTGACCCATAACTGCCATCGGCACCTAATAGAATACCGGCCACGCTCCCCAGCACTAAGATCAACGTTAAAACTACTCGCATATCTTATCCTCCGTAATGTTCTGGGGACGCAACAATATTAAACGCTGTCCCGGCTCGCCGGTGTGTTTTCTAGGTTACAAACGCGTGCGATTCTCAGTCTTACACAAAGATGCCGTCCGAGGCTTTACCACTCAGACGGCATTCTCTCCACGGCCTATTACGTGTTTTTTATCGATTCTTAATATAATTGAACGCCATCGAGGCGATGTCATCGAGCGCGCTTCCGTCGTGATCTTTGTCCAACATCGCAGAGGCGACGCCCGAAATTCCGCCTCCCTGAGACGCTCCGCCGCCTAGAATACCTCCGAGCAATCCGCCGAGACCGTCGGCACCGACATTCTCCTGCTGTTTCTTCTGCCCTAAATAGCTCATCACGATCGGCGCCAGCATCATAAGGATCTGCGCGACCTGCCCGACGTTCAAGCCCGTCTTTTCGCTAACATTTTGTGCAAGCGCGCCTTGCGAGTTGCCAAGAATATGGCCGAGAATGCCGCTGCCGTCGGCGGCCGGCGGTGGAGCCTGCTGCTGTCCGCCGCCGAAGATCGCGCCGGCAAGGCCGCCAAGGTTGTCCAAAATGCCGCCAGACGAATGATCCCGGTCGAGGGCATTGTTAAGACTTTCCGCGCCTTGCGGCGTTGATGCATTGTTCGCAAGGCCGCCTAAGATCGCGGGAAGCGCCATCGAGATCGCAGAACTGACGAGCGACGGCTCTGCGCTGACATTTTGACTTATCTGATCGACTGCCGCATTCGCGCTGTCTTGTCCTAGTAATTGATCGAGAGAAAACATAAATCCTCCAAAAAAAGTTGATGCTTATTCTTGTCCAAGATAATATTAACATCTCCGGACATCAAACCCCGCGTCTTGAAATTTTGTCCGGCGCTTTTGATATTGTTTTGCAAAACTTCGTTCGATATTTAGCGATAACGTTGATCGGCGTCGCGGCTATAAGCTGCGGTATCGGCGACAAGACTGCCGAATTCCCGACGAACGTAATGACATTCGCCGGTCGCAACGGTGAACTTGGCGAGCCTTTCGGGATCGCTGTTCGCGACGGCCTTGTTTTCGTCTCGGACGGTGAAAAAGACTGCATCTGGAAGATCGGTGCGAAAGGAGAGGCCGCCGTTTTTGCCGCGGGACTGCATACGCCTTCGCAAATTGCGTTCTTGCCCGACGGAAAACTGATCGTCGCCGACACGGGCTCGAACACGATCCGATCTGTCGATGCGAGCGGTGCCGTCACGATCATCGCAGGTGTTGAGAACGAGGCGGGAGATAATGATGGGACTTCGACCGAAGCTCGATTTCGGGCGCCGATCGGAGTCGCGACCGACGCGGAAGGCAGGATCTTCGTCGCGGATACTTACAACGACCGCATTCGCGTCATCGAGAATGGAACGGTCCGCACATTCGCGGGCTCAACAAGAGGTTTTGGGGACGGCGCTGTCGCTCAATTCGACACTCCGAGCGGGCTTGCCGTTTGGAAAGATCTCGTTCTGGTCGCCGATACAGGTAACGGCCGTATCCGTGCAGTCGAGAAGGGAGGAGGCGTTTGGACACTCGCCGGCGGCGGGAGTGAAACTGCGTCTAATTCGACGCTTTCCGCTGCCGCATTCTACCGTCCGGTCGGTGTCGCGGTCGGGCCGAACGACGAGTTGTTCGTCGCCGACCGCTCGACTTTGCGTTATATCGGAGGCGTCATTCCGCGTATCCGAACCCTAAATACTCCACGTCGGGGCTTTCGCGATGGAAAGTTGAGCGAGGCTCATTTCAATCGCATATCCGGACTGGCGGTTGACGGCAAGGGACGGATCTTCGTCGCCGACAGCGACAATCGTGTCGTCCGCGTTGTCGAAACAGAACCGAGCAAACCGCCGATATCGGCTGAAGATGCGGCAAAGCTTGAATATCCTTCCGGAGCGAGCCAGGGACTAGAGCCGGAGTCGCCGCGTTGGCCGTATGATCCGCCGGAACAAAAGCGCGACATCGCGGGAACCTTTGGCGAGATCCGCGGGAAGGTAACGGGTGAAGCGACCGACGAAGTTCATTTCCACACCGGCCTCGACATCGCAGGCGGTTATGGCGAAACGGCCCGTCTTGTACGCAGTGAAAAAGCCCTCGAACCGATCGCCGCCGATAACTTCGGCACGTTGCGCGAACTCGTCCGCCTGCCGCAACTCGGCTATATTCACTTACGTCTAGGCCGAAACGCTAACGGCACGACGTTCGGCGACACGCGGTTCCTGTTCTCTTCCGGCGCAGACGGAAAGCTGAATGGCGTGCGAATTCCGCGAGGAACGAAGTTCGCCGCCGGTGAAGCGATCGGCACTTTGAACCCGATGAATCACGTTCATCTTGTCGCAGGCAGAAGCGGATACGAGACGAATGCCCTCGACACGCTTATTCTGCCGAACGTATCGGATGGAATCGCTCCGGTCATCGAGAATGTTCATCTTTCGATCGACGGCAAGGAAATTGAAACAAACGCTCGCGTTGGCCGTATTCAGCTTGCGGGAAAAACACGCTTGACCGCCGAGGCATACGATCGGATGGACGGCAACCCGGACCGCCGCAAACTTGGGCTTTATAAGATCGGCTGGCAGTTGCTGAAGAGTGATCTTACGCCGAAGGCCGATATAGATTGGACGGTCAAGTTCGACCTTTTGCCGCCGCCGGACTCTGTGCCTTTCGTTTATGCGAAAGATAGTTATTCAGGCGCGACGGGAATCACGAGATTCATCTATATTGTTTCAAATCGCGTACACGGCGAGTTGATCCAAGAAAATGTGATCGATCTCTCGGCGCTTGAGCCGGGAAAATGGGTAATAAGAGTCGTTGCGGCCGACCGGTTCGGCAATACGACAGCGAAGGACATACCGTTCGAGGTAGATTGAATGAAGACGATATTTCTATTTCTGATCCTGACATCATTGGCCTTTTCGACGTATGCGCAGGCACCTAAAGTGCCGGTCGCGACGCCGCCCGCACCTGTTTTTACCGACACAGAGCGGCAAACTGAGCTTGCAAAACGGCGCGCTCAAGTCGCGGCGCAAATGGCGGAAAATAGCGTGCTCGTAATGTTCAGCGCCGAGCCAAAGCTTTACACCGGCGATGTCGATTACGTCTTTCGCCAAGAGAACGACCTCTTTTATCTGACCGAGCTGAAGGAACAGAACATCAGCCTTGTCATCGAGAAAAAGAACGGAAAAGTAACCGAAACCGTCTATTTGCCGAAACGCGATCCGAGATTTGAAACTTGGAATGGAAAGCGTTACTCGATCGACGAAGCTAAACGCATTTCCGGGATCGCCAATATCAGCGATGCGGCCGACTTCAGCGGTTATCTGAGTTCAGTCGCAAAAGACGCTGCCGCGAGCGAGAGCATTTATCTGCTTTTGCCGGATGGAGAGCAGGACGCCGAGGGAAAACGCGAGTATCGTCAGGAAGCCGCATTCGCCGCCAAGGTCGCGAACGCAAAGACAGTGAACGCAAGGCCGATCTTCGACGACCTTCGCCAGATCAAAAGCCCGTATGAACTAAAACTATTGCAGCACGCGATCGATATCTCGATCGAAGGACATATGCGAGCTTGGGCGACGGCAGGACGCGCAAGCTGGGAATACGAAGTGCAGGCGGAGCTTGAGTATGTTTTCAAACGCCGCAACGCGGACTATTGGGGCTACCCGTCGATCGTCGGCTGCGGCACGAACGCGACGACGCTGCATTACGAGGAATCGCAGTCGCCCGTAAAGGCAGGCGAGCTAATGCTTATCGACGCGGCTGCCGAGTACGGTCATTATTCGGCGGACATTACGCGGACGTTCCCGATAAACGGAAAGTATTCAAAAGAACAGGCCGACATTTATCAGATCGTTTACGATGCGCAGGAAGCGGCGGCAAAGACCGTTAAGCCAGGCTCGAAATTCTCTGATGCAAGTGCCGCAGCGGACAAGGTCATTCGCGAAGGCTTATTCAAACTTGGCCTTGTAACCGACCCGAATTCGCAGGAATACCGCATCTGGTATATGCACGGCCTAGGCCACTGGATCGGGATGAACGTGCACGATGTTGGCAGCTATTCAAAGCCGCTCGCTCCCGGAATGGTCTTTACGATAGAGCCCGGCATATACATTCGTGCGGATGCTCTCGATTATCTGCCGGACACGCAGAAGGCGAGAGAATTCAAGGCAAAGGTGCAGCCCGCTTTCGAAAAATATAAGAATATCGGCGTTCGTATCGAGGACGACGTTCTCGTAACGCCGACCGGCATTGACTGGCTTTCGAAGCGGCTTCCGCGAACGATGAAGGACATCGAGGATTTTATGAAAGTTGCTCCCAAGAATGTACAATTCGGGGCGATCCGTCCGTCGCTGTTCCCATACGCAAGCCGTTCGGGCGAATGATCGTGATACGTGAAACGAAACACTCAGGCGGTCGTATCCTGCGGGATGCGGCTGCCTTTTCGTTTTGTGAAATGGCCGGAGACAACGGATAATTAGTCTTTACTCCTTTTTTCCTGTCGATGAGCCAAGAGCCTTTTGAACAAAATTCCAAGCTGCCGCTTGTGATCGTAAACCCGAAGTCCGCATCAGGTTCGACGCGCGAAAATTGGGCCGCGACCGCGAGCGAACTGCGAACGCACTTCGGGCCGTATTCCGCGGCCTTTACGAAAGGTCCGGGCGATGCGACGGCGATCGCAGAACGAGCGGCCCGCGAAGGCCGCGGATTTATTATCGCCTGCGGCGGCGACGGAACTGTCAACGAGGTTGCGAACGGGATAATTCGCTCCGGTGCCGATACGGAACTCGGCGTCTTGCCGTCGGGTACGGGCGGCGATCTTCGACGTTCGCTGAATATTCCGAACGATCCGCGGGAAGCCGCGAGAGCATTGCGCGATGGGTCGGCTAAGTTCATCGACGCGGGAAAAGTAACGTTTGTTGATAACGAAGGGGCCGAGGCGTCGCGCTATTTTTTGAACGTGGCGTCTGTTGGGCTTGCGGCCTCGATCATCGACCGTGTAAAAGGCTCGAAAGCGTTTGATTGGCTGCCGACGAAGCACCTTCGCGGACAAGCGAATTTTGCGGCTTCGACACTGCGGGAGATCGCAGATCTAGAACCTTTCATTCTTCGTGTTCGCATCGATGACGGTGAAGAGAGCAACGTTCAGTCGGTGAACTTCTGCATTGCGAACGCACGGTATTTCGGCGGCGGAATGATGATCGCACCCGACGCGAAGCTCACGGACGGGTTTCTCGACATTGTAAATATCGGCGCCATCTCTGCTGCAAAAGTAGTCGCGCGAGGCATCACGCTCTATCGCGGCACGCATCTCGCTCTCGACGAGGTCGATCATCGACTCGCTCGAAAGGTCGCGGTCGCAGCTTTCGATGCCGACGCCGAAATCCGTCTCGAAACGGACGGCGAACTTCCCGGCCGTCTGCCTGCCGTTTTTGAGGTTGTGCCGAATGTGATCCGCGTGCGTGTACAGAATTCGTGGTGATCTCTTGAGCGGTTTTTAGATTTTTTTTCAAATGAAAGCAATTCTCATCTTCGCTCTATTTTTTTCGATACCTGCGATCGCCTCGGCGCAGACAGCACCGGATCGTTCTGATACGCAATCTTGGAACGACCTGCAGCTCACCGTACCGCTTTCGAAAAAGGTCGATTTCGTCACCAAACTGTCGCTGCGTTTCGGGAGCAACGTTACGAAGTTGGCAGAGAACCGCATTTTGTTCGGCTTCGCCTTTAAGCCTGCGAAAAACTTAACGGTAACGCCGTTCTATTGGCAGGTACATTCCCGCAACCCGACGACCCGGAAATTTTCCGCCGAACATCAGTTAGATGTTGCCGCGGTTTATCGCCTTCCGGTTGGAAAATACGGCCTGACGCATCGAAGCACTTACGAATATCGAATCCGTACGAGCGGAAACTCTTGGCGTTACCGAGCGCTCGCCGGCATCGACCGCAGCCTTCCGGAGAAATGGATCAAGGACACGAAAGTGTTCACGACCGCCGAGGTCTTTTACGATTCGAAGCCTCGGAAATGGACCCGCACCCGTTTTACCGTCGGGATCTCAAGTAAGATCACCAAGCAACTCTCGCTCGATGTTTTCTATACTCGCCAGAACGACGGATACTCGCGTCCCGGCGATCTGAATGTTATCGGAACTACGTGGAAAGTCCGTCTATGAAGACCTTACGCCGCCGCGGCGAGATTGTTTTCTTTTCGACAATGAGCGAAAATTTCTTGTAATCACATTAGTTCTAACTTAAGGAGAAACCGAAGAAATGAAAGCGACCGTTCTTTTTGTCTTAGTGTTTGCATTCACCTTTGCTGCGTCCGGCCAAGCTCCGGCACCGCAAGCCAATGAACTCGCAACTTACATAAAAGAAAATTACACGAAGCGCGAGGTTCAAATACCGATGCGCGACGGCGTAAAACTTTTCACATCCATCTACGAACCGAAAGATCAGTCGCAGAAATATCCGATAATGATGAGCCG
>DAORTR010000113.1:0-7948 GCA_035432765.1 Pyrinomonadaceae bacterium | reverse complement strand
CTTGAAGATCATATGGCTACCCGCCTGACGTGCGAGGCCGAAACCTCGGCGTTCGAGCACTTTGATGATCTGGGCCGCCGTTACGCGTGGCATCTTCTCGCTCATACGGCAAGATCCATCAAGGTTAGACTAACTGCTTGCGGTTGCGATATCTCTTCCCCGGATTCAAGACGGTCCTCTACGTGCAGTTGGATCGCATCCTTAATATTTGCGATCACTTCTTCATAAATGTCTCCCTGTGTGTAGCATCCCTGCATCTCGCTGCAGAAAGCAAAATACCCGTCGTTATCCTTTTCTACGATCACAGAAAATCGATAGTTCGTCATTGCGATCACCTCACTGAAACGTGCCGTTTACACATTCGTCCTTAACTCCAATATCTCTTCGACCGCCGAATAGGGATCGATCTGCTTTTGTGCATTGGCGACAGCGAGCTTGTCGAGTTTGTCTTTGACGCCGTCGCTCTTGAGCAGATCGGTCAAAAGGCGTTCTCTGAGCAGTTCGAGAAGCCGCCAGCGCGCGATCGACTCTTTTCGCTCCGAAATGCCTTCGCTGAAGGCACGCGAGGAGAATCCTGCATACTTCTCGATGGCGGCGGCAAGCTCTTCGATGCCTTTATTCTCGGTCGCGATCGTCGGGACGATCGGCGGATTCCACATATCGGGGCGATGCGCGAGATTTAGGAGAGCTTCGAGCTCCTTTTGCGTACGCATAACGCCTTCGCGGTCGGCTTTGTTTATGACAAAAACGTCGCCGATCTCCATTATTCCGGCCTTTATCGCCTGAATATCGTCGCCCATTCCCGGCACGAGCACAACGACCGAAACATCGGCCGTTTTGACGATCTCGACCTCGTCCTGGCCTACGCCGACCGTCTCGACGATAACCTTGTCGAATCCTGCCGCGTCCAAGATCGATACGGCATCGACCGTCGCGCGCGAGAGTCCGCCGAGATTGCCTCGAGTCGCCATCGAGCGGATAAAGATGTTCTTATCAAGCCCTAGAGCGTTCATCCGTATGCGGTCGCCGAGGATCGCTCCGCCCGAAAACGGGCTCGACGGGTCGATGCAGACGATACCGACCTTTTCGCCCGCATTCTTGTAATATTCGGCCAGCTTATCGACCAGCGACGATTTTCCCGCGCCGGGAGAACCCGTGACGCCGATCACCCTCGCTCGCCCTGTGTGCGGATAGATCGCCTTCATCACCGCCGCCGCGCCTTCACCGCCATTCTCGACAAGCGTGATTGCCCGGCCAATTGATCTCGGGTTTCCTTGCAGAATTTGGTCGATGTCGATCATCCTTATTTCGATTTGGAAGTTGTGATTTGAACTGAGTCTATCGTTTTTGACCGATGCTTTTCATTCGGTCCCGGGACACAGATACCCATTATGAAATAAAGGCGACTGTCAACGGTTTATGGGCGTTTGATTCCAAGGTCATCGCAGATCTTTTTTTACAAGATTCTCCTTGATCTCACGATGTCGGGGACGGTTGTCATGTGGCCGTACAGACGTTTTTATTCACCGAGTGCCAGCCGCCTTCACGACGAAACAACCAATTGTTGTTTTCCAGATGCCGAACGTGGTCTTTCGTTTCATCTCATGCGGCCTGCAAGATCAGTGACTCTTTGATCGTTCTGTCCGTAGATCTTTTAGCCGCATCCTCACGATAGCATTCTAGTAAAACCTCGACGGCGTTTTTAAGGTTCTCACGGGTTTCTTCAAGAGTCTCGCCTTGAGTATTTGCTCCGGGAAGCTCAGCCACGTGGCCGATATATCCGCCCTCCTCCGCTTCGGAGTTTCTCCATAGCCTGATTTTACACTTCTTTGCGGGTTATCAACAAAAAGGCGAGTTCCGATTCGCTCGCCAATTCAGGTTGGATATTACGCCATTTGCCGATATGTGGGTGTCCGCATGGCAGGATCACATCTGCCCTTCATCCGCCGACGGGCCGTATATCGCCGGGACCGGAATATCGAGGAGTCGCAGGTAAACCGCGAGCTGGCCGCGATGGTGTGCGATGTGTCCGAAGGTCGAACGCACTACGACGTTCTTCTTATCCTGCCAGAGGATCTGATCGCCGTTCCGCAGAGTCCACGTTTCGTTCAAGACGTCATCGCTCGCGGCGCTTTGAAGCGTTTTGTGCGACTCCTCAACGCGCTTTTTCAGGTACGCGACAAGCGCCGCGCTGTCGAATTGCTGCGGATAATCGTACGGCTCGGCGAAATCAAGTTCGTCCCTGCCGATGACAAAGGCGAGCCATCCGTACATATCAGCGACGTGCCCCGCGAGTTGGCCGAGCGACATCGATCTTTCGTGCGGCTTCCAGTCGAGCTTGTCGTCCGGGATACGTGCGAGCATCTTCTCGGTCGCGGGGGTCTCTTCGTTAAGTTGATCTGCGATTTCTTGTATTCTGCTCATTATTTTTCTCTCCTAACCTGCGTTTTCATCGGCACTCGGGCCGTAAATTGACGGGACGGGAATATCATTGAGCCGCAAATAAACGCTCAACTGCCCCCGATGATGTATGCCGTGGCCCGAGACCATCGCTCTGACGGCTCCGATCTTCGGCAGCGTGAAAAAGACCGTCTCGCCGCTCCGAAGCGTCCAATCCTTGTGCAGATCCTCATCCGACATCGCAAGGATCGCCGCTTTGCTTGCCGCGACCGCTTCATCGAAGAACTTGAGCAATTCCTCATTCGACGTCGGCTCAAATGGCTTGTATTCGCGCTCGGCAAAGTCGAGCCCGTCCTCCTTCATTATCATCACGGGAAAGCCTTGCAATTCCGCGATGTGGCCCGCAAGCCGGCCAAAAGGCATCGATTTTTCGTGAGGCGTCCAATCAAATTTCTCCGCAGGCACACGTTCGAGCACGCGTCTCGTAACCGCCGCATCCCCAATAAAGTCAGCCGCCAAAGCACTAGCAATGCGGCCCGTTGTTGAATTTGTGTTTTCCATTATTGCTCCTTCCCCGAATATCAGGGAGAAACAATACTAGCACATACAGTTGCAAGGATGCAACAAATATTTTTAGATGAATCAAATTATTTCCGAGAACCCCGTTTTCATAGACCCCGAAGCAGGTTCTTTGCAATGACGATGCGTTGGATCTCGCTTGTGCCTTCGCCGATGGTGCAGAGTTTTGAGTCGCGCCAATATTTTTCCGCCGGATAGTCTTTCGTGTAGCCGTAGCCGCCGTGTATTTGTACGGATTCCTCGGAGACGCGTACGGCAGTCTCCGAGGCGTAGAGTTTAGCCATGGCAGAGGCTTGAGTTACAGGCCGCTTGGCGTCTTTGAGCGCGGCGGCTTTGAGGGTAAGCAAACGCGAACACTCGATCTGAGTGGCCATATCGGCCAGTTTGAATTGGATCGCCTGAAAGTCCGCGATCGGCCTTCCGAACTGCTGCCGTTCCTTCGCGTATTTGACCGCTGCCTCGTACGCGCCTTGAGCGATGCCGACCGAAAGCGCGGCGATCGAGATACGTCCGCCGTCAAGCACTTGCATCGCCTGTTTGAAGCCCTCGCCTTCGTTGCCAAGCAGATTTTCTTTCGGGACCTTGCAATCCTCGAAGACGACCGACGCCGTCTCTGAAGCCCGCATCCCGAGCTTGTTTTCTTTCTTGTCGCCGCGAAAACCTTCCATCGTCTTGTCAAAAATGCACGCCGAAATTCCGTGGTTGCCCTTCTCTTTGTCCGTAACGGCGACGGCGACGAGCGTGCTGCAGGAGATCGCGTGCGTGATGAAATTCTTCGAGCCGTTGACGACGTATTCGTCTCCCGAGAGTGCCGCAGTTGTGCGCGTTCCCGCCGAATCCGAACCTGCCTGAGCTTCCGTCAATCCCCACGCGCCAAAACTCTCGCCCTTTGCGAGCGGAGTGAGATATTTCGCTTTCTGCTCTTCCGTGCCGAACATATAGATGTGGTTCGAGCAGAGCGAATTGTGAGCCGCGACGGAAAGGCCGACGGAGCCATCGACGCGGCCGAGTTCCTCGATGATCGTCGCGTATTCGACATAACCCATTCCGGCGCCGCCGAGTTCTTCGGGGAAGAGAACGCCGAGGAGGCCGAGTTCGGCCAGCTGCGGCCGCAATTCCTCGGGAAAATGCTGCGTTTCATCCCATTCCATCACGTGCGGGCGGATCTCGCTTTCGGCGAATTCGCGTACGCTGAGTTTTATCTGTTCTTGTTCGGGCGTCAGGTCGAAGTTCATATGCTTTGTATAACGAGCAGTTATAATCGCATAACACAAACCGTATAGCAACTCGGGCGTGGTTGCTTGTCGATGCCGCGAGACCTAAGATTGAGATATGAGCAACCCGAATATTCTCACCACAGACGACCAGATCCAAGAGCTTTTAGCGGAAACAAAGCGAATCGCGGTCCTTGGGATCAAGCCGGAAAGCCACTCGACACAACCGGCATTTTACGTCCCGAAATATATGGTTGATGCTGGTTACGAGATCATTCCCGTGCCCGTGTACTATCCTGAAGTTACTGAAATTCTCGGTCAGCCTGTATATCGCGATCTTACGAAGATACCGGGCGAGATTGACCTTTTGAACATCTTCCGAAAAAGTTCCGACCTTTCAAAACACACATTCGACATCCTCGCCAAGAAGCCGAAGGCCGTGTGGTTCCAACTTGGGATCACAAATGACGAGGTCGCTGAGAGGCTTGCTGACGCGGGAATAAAGGTCGTGCAGGATCTGTGCCTGATGGTCGAGCATCGGGCATTGGTGACTAGGGCTTAGCTTCCGATGAGCTTTTTGACCTCGGCCGCGGTCAACTCCCGGCTTTGTCCCGTCTTTAGATACGGATCGGAAACCTCGCCGATCTTAGTTCTCCTCAATTTGACGACGGAATAACCGATGGCGTCGAACATCTTGCGTATTTGCTGATTGTGGCCTTCGAATAGAGTTACTTCGTACCAGCCATTCTTGTCCGTCGCTTTGAGCTCGCGGATCTCGGCAGGTGAGGTCTTAAAACCGTCTTCGAGCAATATCCCGCGTCGAAGCTTGTTGATCGCGTTCGCGTTCGGCAACCCCTTTACTTTCACCTCATAAAGTTTCGCCACTGTCTTTGAAGATGCGACGCGGTCTGTGAATTTGCCGTCGTTCGTCAAGATGATCAGGCCTTCGGAGTTGTAATCGAGACGCCCGACCGGATGGAGCCTTCCTTTGCCTTTAACAAGCTCAACCACAAGTTTTCTGCCTTCTGGGTCGCTAGCACTCGAAAGGTAACCTTTTGGTTTGTTTACGAGCACGTAATGGCTCTTAGCGGCGGCAAGGCGCGGGTTGATAAGCTTTCCGCGAACCTTTATGTGGTCCTTTTCGGGGTCCGCCTTTGTGCCGAGTTCGGTAACGATCTCTCCGTTCACGGAGACTTCGCCGGCGGCGATCAACTGTTCGGCACCACGCCGCGAGGCAAGCCCAGCTTGGGCGATGAGTTTTTGTAATCTTTCTGGCATAAGAGCACCGGCTAATCGACCGCTTCTGCCGCCATCTCCAACGTCGTTGCAAGTACTTGGTTGAGGCTCATATTCCTCGATTTGGCGAGCAATGCGTATTTTCGATGGACGTCCGGCGTCAGTCTCAGAACAAATTGTCCGGAGAAGCGTTTCTTTGGTTCGATATTCTTTTCCTTCGCGAAATCCAAGAATACTCGCAGACTGGTTTCGCCCTCTTTACGGAGTTTCGCGATACTGTCCGCGTAGAAGTCAGCACCGCCATTCAGCCCGACGAACTCGCCGCGAAACATCGAAATATCCGGATCAAAACTTATCACCGCCTCGTACGCACCAAATTTCATTACGTTCTTCATTTTTGGAACTCCTCAAGATCGAGATGCTCGTCGAACCACTTGCGTATTGATTCCACGGCACCTTTGTCGGTCGTAGGTCGTGGATGTGGCCGATGAAAGACTCGTATCTCACCGAAAAGAATACGCGAACTCGGGATCCCTCGGCCTGCGATATCTCGGCGCCGAGCGCTTTGAAGAGCGACTCGATCTCCGCCCATTTTATATTCGCCGAGACCGGCCTTCGGAAGACGGCGGCGAGCGTATTCCGATCCTTCGATTTCATGATACTAAATAGTGGTACTAAAGGCAATTTGAATCGAGCCGAATCCGCTCACCGCTCACCGCTTACTGTACGAGGTCTTCGAAATCTTCGATGCTAGGGAGTTCCGAAAGGTCTTTCAGGCCGAACTGTAGCAGGAAGTCTTTTGACGTGCCGTACTGCATCGGGCGTCCGACGGCCTCTTTGCGGCCCTTAGCGACGATAAGTCGTTTATCGAGAAGCGTTTTGATCGATGTCGCGGACTGCACTCCGCGAATTTCAAGGATCTCTGGCACCGTTACGGGCTGCTTGTAGGCGATCACCGCAAGCGTTTCGAGCGAGGCGAGCGAGAGCTTTGCGGACGGCCTTGTCTTTAGAAAAGCACGAATCTCCTCGTGAAATTCCGGCCGCGTTGCGATCTGGTAGCCTCCGGCGATCTCGCGTATCTGCAGGCCGCTAGAACGTTCGGCGTATTCCGCGCCCAGTTGTTCGACCGCGGCGTGGATCGCGCCTTTTTCCTCACCGAGTATGTCCGCGAGAAGCTTCGCCCCGATCGGTTCTTCGGAAACGAAGATCAGAACTTCGACGACGGCGACGAGATCGCCCGGCGACCTCGCAGGTGCTTTTGCGGCAGCGGCGCTTTCTGTGTTTTCCGAAACCGGATCTTGCATAAAACGAGTATTCTATCAGGCTCGACGCAAAAATATCTCCCCGAACGTCTTGTTTTGAACGAGGCGGACGGCTTCGCTGCGGACGATCTCAAGAGCGGCGATGAACGCCGTAACAAGTTCCCTGTGCGAACGCATTTCCTCGAAAAAGCCCGAAAGGTTCACTTCGCCGAATTCGACGATACGTCCTTCCAACGCTCGGATCATATCGGAGAGCGATATCTCTTCGCGCTCGATCTCCATTTTTACTTCGTCTAGATGCCGGGCAACTATCTTTTGAAAGACGGTCAGTAGGTCGAAGACCGTGGCGTCAACCTCGGAACTATTCTCGTCCGTCTCTATCTGGCCGCGTGTGAATGTCGCGTGTTCGATGGTCGTTCGTTCGTGAAGCATGCCGGCGGCGGTCTTGAATTTTTCGTATTCGAGCAACCGATCGACAAGTTCGCGGCGCGGGTCGTCGAAGTCGATCTCTTCGTCCTCGGTCTTTGGATCGCGTGGCAAAAGCATCTTCGACTTGATCTCGATAAGCGTTGCGGCCATCACGATGAAATCCGCGGCGACCGCGATATCGAGCCGCTTCATCAACTGGATCGTCTCCAAATACTTGGCCGTGATCTTGGCGATCGGAATGTCGAAGATATTCGCCTGCTCCTGCTTGATCAGATAGAGAAGCAGGTCGAGCGGGCCGGCGAAATCGCCGATGCGGACACGCAGTTCGTCACGCCCGGCCGCCACGATCTCGGGGCGTTCCGCGTGAAAATCAAACGAGAAATGTTCCTGTTCTTCCGTCACTTAATTTCGTCGTCCTTGCATTGGGACCTAACCTATCCTTTGAGCAATTCGAGAGCTTTTTCGATCGGTCTGGCGAGCACGGCTTTCTCACCGACCTCGACTATCGGCCGTTGAAGTATCGACGGTTGCTCGACAATCGCTTTTATAACCGCCGCATCCGGCGTTTCAGCCGTGATATTCATCGTTTTGAACTCCGGTTCCGCCCGCCGAAGCACCTCGAAAGGCCGCAAACCCGCCTTTTTCAGCAATCCCGCCAACTTCGCCTCCGTAAGCGGCTCAATAAAATAGTTAACCTTTTTATAATCAATACCGTTCTCTTCAAAAAGCTTGTTCAACTTCCGACAAGTCGTACACGTCGGCTTCTCATAAACTGTAATTCCTTTCATCATGCGTGTTAATCCAAAATTGTTTTGGGACTTATATATT
>DAORTR010000112.1:0-8175 GCA_035432765.1 Pyrinomonadaceae bacterium | reverse complement strand
ACATACGATCTCGCCGATGTTATGTACGACTATCCGTTCCGTCTGCCGTCGAATTTCACGTACATAATGCGTGCGTTGATGACGCTCGAAGGCATCGGGATCATCACCGACCCCGAGTTCAATTTCTTCGAGACTGCAAAACCTTACGCCAAAGAGTTCATGCTCAAACGCGAAGGCCGAGACTTCCGAAAACTCTTCGTCGATAAGCTGATGGGCCGCGACGAAGGCGGCAAGATCGACTGGAACCGCACCTGGAAACTCGCAAAAATGGCATTCAAGACGGTTCTGAATACATAAACAGCATCGAGTAGAATCAATACTGTGAATCCTGATGTTGCCAGAGCTCGATCGCTTGTGCTTTCGCACGGGTGGAATTCGACATCCTTTCAGATCGTAAATCCGGGCATAAAGCGTTGGTTCTCCGAGGACGGCGACGCGGTCGTCGGCTATGTTTCGGCAAGACGGATGCGGATCGTCGTCGGTGCACCCGTGTGCGAGAAGGAGAGGCTTGCCGCCGTCTCGAAAGCATTCGAACAAGACGCTGAGCGAGACGGATTCACGGCGTGCTATTTCGGTGCGGAAGCTCGGCTAGAGGACACGGTCGCCGGCGATGGACGGCACTCTGAGTTCCTTATCGGTGCGCAGCCCGTTTGGCATCCGCGGGATTGGGATCAAATCGTCGCGACGCATCGCACCTTACGCTCGCAGGTGAATCGGGCACGGAATAAGGGTGTCGTTGTCGAAGAATGGAGTGTTGACAAGGCGGCGAACAATTCCGACCTTGTCGAACTTCTCGCGGCCTGGCTAGCGTCAAAAGGCCTTCCGCCGCTGCATTTTATGGTCGAGACGGACACGCTCGCCCGGCTCGAGCATCGTCGGATCTTTGTTGCAAAGGCCGACGAGGAGATCGTCGGGTTCGTCATTCTCTCACCTGTTCCGAATCGGAATGGATGGTTGTTCGAGCAGTTTCCGCATCGTCCCGGAGCGGCAAACGGTACGGTCGAACTGATGATCGACACGGCTATGCGTACGCTTGCCGCGGACGGCGCCGAGTATGTTACGCTCGGCATTTCGCCGCTCTCGACACGTGCCGCACTGCCTGAGGAAAGTCCTCCGCTATGGCTGCGGATGATGCTCGTCTGGTTCCGAAAGCACGGGCGAAGGTTCTATAATTTTGACGGGCTCGACGCGTTCAAAGCGAAACTGCGGCCGACCGAATGGGAGCCGGTCTATGTTCTGGTGAACGAGCCAAGGATGCGTGTCCGAACACTCTTTGCCATCGCCGATGCATTCAGCGGCAACGCTCCGTACGCGTTGGTAGCAGGTGCGTTGTTGAAGGCGGCCGCGACCGAGGTCAGACGCTTTCGGGCGCTTATATCTTCAAAAAAGAACGAAAAGAGGCAGAAGCTCAGATGAACCACGCACCCGCGGCAGCGTCGTACCTTAAGACAAATTTCGAGATTGGCGACCTCGCGGACGAAGCTTGGGATCTCGCCGATCCGATCCGAGTGACCGCTTATTGGTCAGGCGAAATTGCGCCGAATGGACGACATTTTGAAGCCCGCCTCTTGTGGTCGGACACGCACCTCTACGCGAAATTCGCGGCCGAACAGCGAGAAGAACCGATCGTGAACCTGACCCCAGACGTTTCGCAGAAAGCGGACGAACTTTGGGAACGCGATGTGTGCGAGATATTTCTCGCTCCGGATCGAACGATGCCGATGCGATATTTTGAGTTCGAAGTTGCACCGACCGGCGAATGGCTCGACCTCGCGATCGAGATCGTTGACGAAGGCCGCCAAACAGACTGGGAGTTCACATCGCAGATGGAAACCGCCGCCGAGATCGAGGATTCGAAAGTTACGATGGCTTTCAAGGTGCCCTTTACCGCGTTTGGGACGGCACCAAAACGCGGTGATGTTTGGCTCGGCAATATCTTCCGCTGCGTCGGAAGCGGCGCGACACGCGGCTATCTCGCTTGGCGGCCGACACACACAGAAATACCCTCATTCCACGTTCCCGCCGCTTTTGGCGAGATCGAGTTTCGCTAGAACCGAGAAATATTGGTGCATTCGTGGCTAAAGCTTGGTCAAAAATGTTCGTAGATTATCGTCGCACCTAAGATCAGGCTAAAAAGCCCGGCGGCGACTCGAATTCCCGCATTCAAGAACTTGAAGCGCAACGCAGTGAAGTGGAACGGCAGGCCGATAAGCAAGCTCATCGCCATCATTCCCGCGATCGATCCAACGCCGAAGATAACGATGTAAAGCAGGGCAACGACTGTTGACGGAATAAGCGGCACGATCATCAGCATCAGTGCCGCACTGCCGGCGAGCCCGTGAACCATTCCGACAAGGACAGAACGCGGGCTGAGTCGATGATGTGATTCCGCTGTTTCGCTCTCGTTGTGCGTGTGCAGGTGCGTATGGGTGACAGCACCGTGAGCGTGTTCGTGAGCGTGCGTCCTATCGCTCTTGACGAGTTTGTAGATCGCGTTCAGCCCAAGAGCAACGAGCATAATGCCGACGACGCCCTCAAGTTTGGATTCGACGCTTTCGGAGATCTGAAGTTTTAGGAAGACGACGATCAGCGCAACGATAAACAGCGAGATCGTGTGACCTATTCCCCAAAGGCCGCCGACAAGCGAGGCAGTAAAGATGTTCTTCTTCTCGCTCACGATTGCCGTCACAGCCGCAAGGTGATCGGCTTCGATCGCGTGATGCAGCCCAAGCCCGAAGCCCAAAAGGAGTACAGATGTTGTGGTCAATTCCGCTGTCAATTCCATTTATTTTCCGAACTTAGAACGCGAATGGATAGGATACCACGCTGCGAGAGATTTGCCGTCAATTCACAAAATACGGTTTAATCAAAGTATGCCTAAGACCGAAAAGGAGCTTGCGTATCTAACCGACCTCTATATCCATGATGAGTGGACAAGGCGTTTTACCGAGCTTGTAGATAAGCATATCGACCTTGCCGACGCCGAGAATCTCGCGTATTTGAATGCCGGAACCGGGAATCACGCAATGACGCTTGATGAGAAATTTGGTGAGAAGACGGACATTTTTGCCTCTTGTGAGAACGCCGAGGTCCTGCAGATCGCCCTCGATAAAGCGGCCGCATTGTCGTCGAGGGTAGATTTTTCGCAGATCAGGTTCGAAGATGACGCTTTCGATGCAGTGCTGACCGACGCGAGCTTTGCGTCCGCCGAGAGGGCTGCCGACCTCGTGGAAGAATCGATCCGGATCGCCCGCGTCGGCGGTGATGTCGCACTCTATCTGCCGTCATCGGGCAGTTTCGGCGAGATCTTCTCGCTACTTTGGGAAGTGGTCGCTGCCGAAGATCTCGGCCCAGACGCGCCGAATGTTGAGGAACTGATCACGCAACTTCCGACCGCTGCCGAGCTCGAGACGCTCGCAAAGTCGCTCGGGATGGTGAATATTCAACGAAAGGTTGAAACTGAAGTGTTCGAATACGAGAACGGCGAGGCCTTTATCACGTCGCCGCTCGTTGAAGATTTTCTGCTGCCGCGTTGGCTTGAGTCGCTCGACGACGAAGGCCGAGCGCGCGTGGTAGGAGCTCTCTGCAAGCTTATCGATGATGAGGACGGCACGCTGACCTTTCGATTCTCAGTTAAGGTAACGCTCGTTACCGGCGAGAAAGGCTAACGGACGATCGCCGCTCTTTAATGCTCCATGCGAGCTTCCTCGCGGCGTTCCATCTCGGCTTTCAATTCCGCATCCGTAAGGGCTGCAATTGGACGATCCGTTGTTGACTGCCGCAGCTGCTGAGCGGCAAGATCATCCTCCTCGGCCTCGCGCATACCTTCCTTAAAGGCCTTACGCGATTGCCCGAGCGATTTAGCAAGCTGCGGCAGGCGCGACGCGCCAAACAGCAAGAACAACACAACTACGACTAAAAATATTTCCCAACCACCAAAATTCATACAATACAACCGTCCTCTTATTTAGACGTTTCGCACCCCGCGAAGGTTCAGGTTTTATGATAAACCTTTATTTTCTAGCTTGCTACACTTGAATTCGCCGTTCCCTTAAACCTGTCCATCGCCTCGACCAACGCCGACGTAATTCCCGGCTCCGACACAGAGTGTCCGGCGTCGGGTACGATCGTGAGTTCCGCCTCGGGCAATGCCCTGTGCAGCTCCCATGCTGACGTTATGGGGCAAACGACGTCGTATCTGCCCTGCACGATCACGGTCGGAACGTCACGGATCTTATCGACGTTCTCGATCAGAAAATTCTCGCTTTCGAAGAACGAGTTGTTCATAAAGTAATGACATTCAATGCGCGCAAGGGCGAGAGCCTCGTGCGCACCTTCCCAATGCTCCATCAGATCTTTGCTTGGGTAGAGTTTCGAGGTCGAGCCTTCCCAAACGCTCCAAGCGCGTGCTGCCGAAAGCCGCACGCTTTCGTCATCGCTCGTTAGTCGTTTGTGATAGGCAGCGATCATATCGCCGCGTTCGGCCTCGGGGATCTCGTCGCGATATCGCTCATAAAAATCTGGAAAGATCTCCGAAGCGCCGTATTGATAGAACCACTCGAGCTCACGCCGACGCGTCAGAAAGATACCGCGAAGTATCAGCCCCAAACAACGATCCGGATGCGTTACGCCATAGGTCAGGCTCAGCGTGCTGCCCCACGAGCCGCCGAAAACGTGCCATTTCTCGATGCCGAACTTCTCACGCAGCTTTTCCATATCAGCGATAAGATCCCACGTCGTATTCTCGCGGAGATCGGCGTGCGGCGTCGATTGCCCAGAGCCACGCTGGTCGAAAAGGATCACGTGATACGCCTTCGGATCAAAATATTGCCGGTACATCGGAAGGAGGCCGCCGCCCGGTCCGCCGTGCAGGAAAACCACGGGAATGCCGTCGGGATTGCCGACGCGTTCGTAATAGATCGTGTGTATGTCAGAGACGGGCAGCATTCCCGTATCGAAAGGTTCAATTTCGGGGTATAGAGTAGCCATATATCTCGATAATACGCCTTTATCGGACGATTCGCGATTTTTCGCACATTCGAGATCAAGAATCTGCGATTTTATTTTAGGAATTTTCTGGTCCAGAGCTGAAAAACGAGCAGCGTCCAAAGCTCTTTGTGGTGCGAGGCAATGCCCTGTTCGTGTTCGGAAATGAGCCGATCGACATACGCGGGATCGAAGATCCCTTGTTCCTTAAGCCTTTCCGGCGAAAGGAGATCGTGAAGCAAATACCGCAAACGCCCGCGGAGCCAAGCCGCGATCGGTATTCCAAAGCCTTTCTTCGGTCGGTCAAGGATCGCTTTCGGCAGCATCGGCTCGACCGCCTTTTTTAGAATGATCTTGCCGTTCGCTCCCCGCAATTTGTACTTCATCGGCAGCGAGAACGCGAAATTTGCGATCCGCGGATCAAGAAATGGCGCACGCGTCTCAAGACTCACCTGCATCGCCGAACGATCGACCTTCGTCAAAATATCCTCGGCGAGGTAAAAATTCACATCGAGATACTGCATCCGAGCAAGGTCGCCGTGTATGGGATTGTTCTCGTAGGCTTGGCGCGCTGACGCGTAAATATCTGCGTTCGCCGTCTCGCGAACGTCATGCGTGAGCAAATTGTCCTGTTCATCTAACGCGAACGAACCGAACCACGAATGATGGCGTTCGACGGGCGCAAGTTCAGCTGCTCGGACGAAGCGCTTTGCCTTGTAGTCGAACGAGAGATTCTTGTGCGAGACAGGAAGTTTTTCAACCGCAGGACGAACCAGACCATTCCGAACGAAACTCGGAACAAGGCGATATATCGAGGCGATCTTGTGCGCTCGATACATTGGATAGCCAGCAAAAAGCTCGTCGCCGCCATCGCCGCCGAGAGCGACCGTAACGTATTTTCGAACGAATCTCGCAAGTAGATACGTCGGTATCAGAGAGCCATCCGAAAGCGGTTCGTCAAGCCATTCACCTATGTCCTCGATCAGGTCGCCCGCAGTCGTCGCCGAGAGTTTGTCCTCGTAATGCTCTGTGTCTAGGTGCTTTGCGACAAGCCGTGCGTATTTCGATTCATCAAAAGAGTCTTCCTCGAATCCGATCGAGAACGTTTTAACACGTTCGGCGGCGTGCTCAACCGCAAAGGCAGCAATCGTCGATGAATCGATCCCGCCCGAGAGCAAAATGCCGAGCGGCACGTCCGAGACGAGCCGCATCCTGACCGAATCAGACAAAAGCTCGCGAAGCTCTTCCGCAGAGTCCGCTAAGGTCACGGTCTTGCGGCCGTTCAAATTCGCCCGCACGGACTTGGCTTCCGCATCGGCGTTAACATCCCAATATCGCCGCGTCTTGATCTCGCCTTTCTCGACGATGAGCATATGCGCGGCGGGCAGCTTGTAAATGCCCTTGTAGATCGAGAGCGGCGCCGGCACGTAATCGAATGAGAGGTATTGCCGCAGCGCGTTCAGGTCGAGTTCGGTTGTAACTGAAGGATGAGCGATGAGAGCCTTTAGCTCGGACGCCCAGATCAGCTTGCCGTCAAAAACGCCGTAATATAAAGGCTTTTCGCCGAAGCGGTCACGCGCGAGGATCAGTCGCTTTCGAGCGAGATCCCAAAGCGAGAACGCGTACATCCCGTTGACGTGCTCGATGAAAGCATCGCGGTATTTCTTGTAGAGGTGCGGCAATATCTCTGTGTCCGTCCGTGTGACGAACATGATCCGGTCGTTTTCAAGCTCTGCACGCACCTCGCGATAGTTGTACAGCTCGCCGTTCATCATCACGACGACCGTGCCGTCTTCGCTGAATACAGGCTGATCGCCTGTCTTTAGATCGATCACCGACAACCGCCGCATTCCCAACGCAACCGTCTCATCCCACCACAGACCTTCGGAATCAGGCCCGCGATGCACGATCCGCTCACACATCGAATGCAGCACACCCTCGACGTCACGCTCAACCGTAGTTGTATTCAGGTTGATCCAACCCGCAATTCCACACATGATCCGAAAGTCTTATGCAGCCAATTCGAGCAGTTCTTCGACATCGTGTGCGAATGGGAGCGGAAGGAAATCTTCTTTGTCGCAAAAGACATTCTCTCCATTTTCATCGCGAACTAGCACGCCGGTTTCACCAAACTTGACGAGGTAGAGCTTGCGTGGAATCAGTAGCTTCGGATCATCCGACCCAAGACACACCGCCCACATCTCGACCGGTGGTTTTGGCGTTTCAGCCCTTTCTATAGTGAACTCGCGCGATGGCAGCATCCTTCCCTGCATGATCATCCCCGCCTCGACGATACTTGCCTTGAGTTCTTCAAATCGCTTTTCGTTCATTGCCTCAACCACTCCTCAACTATCGATCTGAGCTTGTTGATCTCCATTTGTGACAGATCTTCTTTTTCGTTCTTCACATAAATATCAAGCATGAAGAACGTTTCTTTCGCTACTGCAAAATAGTATATCACCCGCGAACCGCCCCTCGTTCCCTTTCCTTTCGCCGCTTGTCTGATCTTTCTTAATCCTCCGCTGCCTTTGATCAAATCGCCGGCATCGGGAAACTCGCACAATCGAATCTGTAATTTTTGATACTCTTCGTCGACTAATTTTTCAAGGACTTTTCTCGTAAACTGAGGCGTTTCTCGAAAACTGTAGTAGTCATTCTTCATTGAAACCATTCAAGTGTTTTTGAACCTCGAATCGATACCGCCTTGGTTATGTGATTTGGCTAATTGTGTCAGGTCGATGCAATCTGCTATTCCGAAACAGCGTTCAAAACACTCTAAATCCAAATTTCGGGAAGGAACTTAACTCGAAACCGATTTTGGTCGGTAAGAGTCTGGTATCAAACCAATCGCGTCTATCTTCGTCATATATCTGCCAAAATCTGCTTGTTACGACTACCGAATCGTGGAATCTAATGCTAGTAGACTCGGTTTCTGAAACAAATTCGACACGGTCTCGAACTATAAAACACAAATCGAGGAAAGGATCTGTCCCTTGATCTTCGAATATACTAACCGCGACCAAACTTTCGTTCTCCCAGACCGTTAACTCTAAACGAATCAAACCGAAAACCCTACTAAAAGAATGAGAGCTGAATAATTCCTCAATCTCTCGCAGGCCACCGAGACATTCGACCACCTCATCATCTTTCCACTTTAGTTTAGGCATCTCAGCTCTCGAACCCGACCCT
>DAORTR010000111.1:0-8244 GCA_035432765.1 Pyrinomonadaceae bacterium | reverse complement strand
TCGGCACCGGCCACTCTTATCCGGAAGGTATTTTAACGAATGCTGACCTTGAGAAAATGGTCGAAACCACCGACGAGTGGATAACGACGCGCACGGGCATTAAGCAGCGTCATAAGGCAGCGGCTGATGAATATACGTCGCAATTCGGTTCACGCGCTGCATTGCGGGCGATCGAGCGCGCCGGCCTAAAGCCTGAGGATATTGACGTTCTCGTCTGCGCAACGACGACGCCGGATCAAATACTGCCTTCGACAGGCGCGTTGATCCAGGCGCAGATCGGGGCCGTGAATGCGGCCGGAATGGACCTGTTCGCAGCGTGTTCCGGGTTTCTTTACGGGCTTACGATGGTCGAGTCGATGATCCGCACCGGGCAGGCTCGATACGTCCTTGTCGTCGGGGCAGAGGTGCTGACCAAGTACGTTGACTATACCGATCGCGGGACGTGCGTGATATTCGGCGACGGCGCCGGAGCCGCCGTTCTTGGGCCGGTCGAAGAAGGCAAGGGGATCCTTGCAACGAAGATCCGCTCGGACGGACGTTACGAAGAACAGCTTTATTCGCCGGGCGGCGGAACAAAGCTTGGATTGACAAAGGAGTCTATCGATAATCGCGACTGCTTTTTCAAGATGAAGGGCAACGAACTCTTCAAAGTGGCAGTCCGGTCAATGGCGGAAATCTCGGCAGAGGTGCTCGAAAAGGCAGGCGTTTCGGCCGAGGAGGTCGATCTTGTGATCCCGCATCAGGCTAATCAACGGATCACCGACGCGGTCGCTGCCCGTTTGAGCGTGCCGGAAGAAAAGATCTTTTCGAATATCGCCGAACACGGCAATACTTCGTCCGCATCTATTCCGATCGCGATGGACGAATGCATACAGTCTGGCAGGATCAAGGAAGGTTCGCTCGTGCTGTTGACCGCATTCGGCGGCGGTGTTACTTGGGGCGGAACCGTCATCCGATTTTAGATCAAATATCGCAGAGAGTTTTTTTAGCCGTCGGGCTATAGCCGACCTTAATGGCAGATCAAAATTCCGAGTATATTGAACGGCATCCGCGAAACGCCTACCTATTTCCGGGACAAGGTTCGCAGTCCGTGGGAATGGGCAAAGATCTATTTGAGAACTTTGCCGCCGCGCGGGCAGTTTTTCAGGAAGCTGATGATGCGTTGGGATTTTCGCTTTCGAAAATGTGCTTTGAAGGCGATGAGAGCGACCTTCAGTTAACGGCGAACACGCAACCCGCTATATTGACCGTCTCTACTGCTCTTTATCGAGTCGGAAGATCGGAAGGATTGCCGTTACCCGATCTTGCGGCCGGACATAGTTTAGGCGAGTATTCTGCTTTGGTTGCCGCCGGTGTCTTGGATTTTGCGGCCGCCGTTAGAACCGTCCGAAATCGCGGAACTTATATGCAGGACGCCGTTCCATTCGGCGTAGGTGGAATGGCAGCGATAATGGGGCTCGATCTCGAAGGCGTCGAAGAACTTTGTGCCGATGCCGCTGAAGGCCAGGTTTGCTCGCCCGCGAACATAAATTCGCAGTCGCAGATCGTGATCGCGGGTAATTCGGAAGCCGTAGATCGTGCATGTGAGATCGCAAAAGCGAAGGGTGCGAAACGTGCTATCAAGCTGAATGTGTCCGCTCCGTTCCATTGCGAACTGATGAAGCCTGCGGAAGAGCGATTGAAGGACGATCTGGCAGAACTCAAGTACGGAGAATTCGCATTTCCGGTCGTCCAGAATGTCGATGCGGAACCGAATTCGGAACCGCTAACGGTTCAGGAAAAATTGGAACGCCAAGTATCGCAGTCGGTAAAATGGCTTCAGACCATTAGACGGCTGTCGCAGGAAGGCGTTGGAAAATTCGTAGAGATCGGTCCGGGCAAAGTGCTCACGGGCCTTGTCCGTCAGATCGAAAAAGACGCAACTTATAGTAATATCGAAAGCACACAGTCTTTACGAGAGATTTTAAGTTAAGCAAACAATCAAAAAGGAGAACTTATGTCAGAAGTACAGGATAAGATCAAACAGATCATCGTAGATGAACTCGCCGTCGATGAGGCCGAAGTAACGGAAAATGCTCGTTTCATCGAAGATCTCGGCGCGGATTCACTTGATCTGGTTGAACTGGTAATGCGTTTCGAAGAAGAATTCGATATCGAGATCCCGGACGAGGATGCTGAAAAGATCCAGAGCGTGCGGGATGCATACGCTTATGTCGAACAGCACAAAGGCTAACTCGTGAGCGAGCCTAGCCTTAGAGGTTTGCGCTATGGTGAATGAAGAGGACAATAGCCTTCATTCACCATTTTGGCATCTAAAATGAAGATCATATGAAGCGTCGAGTAGTTGTAACAGGACTTGGTCTGGTAACGGCGGTCGGAAATGACGTGCCGACAACGTGGCAGTCGCTGCTTGAGGGCAAGAGCGGCGCCGATCATATAAAGAAGTTTGACGCGTCAAAGTTTTCGGTCAGATTCGCGTGCGAGGTCAAGGATTTCGATCCGCTTTCGTTTCTCGAAAAGAAAGAGGCTCGGCGAATGGGCTCTTTTACGCATTTTGCTTTGGCGGCCTCAGATGAAGCTGTGAAGAACAGCGGCCTTGTCATCGACGAATCGAATGCGGAAATGGTCGGGACGTATATCAGTTCCGGTATCGGAGATTTTTGGGCGATCGAGCGTGAGCACGAAAAGCTGCTCACATTGGGGCCTGACCGTGTCTCTCCATTTTTTATCGTTTCGGCGATAGTTAACCTCGCGTCCGGGAACGTTTCGATACGGCACGGCGCAAAGGGGCCGAATTCGGCGACCGCGACCGCTTGTTCTGCGGGCGCGCACGCGATCGGCGACAGCTTTCGCCTTATCGAACGCGGCGATGCCGACGCAATGATCTGCGGCGGTGCCGAAAGCGCGATCACACCGATGTCAGTTGCAGGCTTCGCTTCGATGCGAGCGCTTTCCACGCGAAATGACGACCCGAAGACCGCATCGCGGCCATTCGACCTCGAACGCGATGGCTTTGTTATCGGCGAAGGCGCGGGGATCCTCGTGCTCGAAGAGCTCGAGTTCGCAAAGAAACGCGGTGCGAATATTCTTGCCGAGATCGTAGGTTACGGTATGAGCGGAGACGCGTTTCACGTAACGATGCCGGACGAGTCCGGTTCGGGTGCGATCCGCGTGATGGAGCGTGCGTTGAAGGATGCCGGTATTTCGCCGGACGCGATCGACTATATCAACGCTCACGGTACCTCGACGCCGTATAACGACAAGTTCGAGACGCTTGCGATCAAAAAGGTTTTCGGCGAGCGTGCGTATCAGATCCCGGTAAGTTCGACAAAATCGATGACCGGACACGCTCTCGGTGCCGCAGGCGGCCTCGAAGCCGTATTCTCGGTCAAAGTTCTGAACGAGAATGTCGTGCCGCCCACCATCAACTACACGACGCCCGATCCCGACTGCGATCTCGATTACGTTCCGAACGCGGCCCGCGAATTTAAGGCGGATTACGTTCTGTCGAACAATTTTGGATTCGGCGGGACGAATGCGTGCCTGATCTTTAAGAGGTATTCTGAATAGACAAAATGAAGATCATCGTTCTAATGAAACAGGTCGCCAATAAAGATGCGGTTTTACGCATCGCGGCAGACGAAAAATGGATCAACGAGTCTGATATCGCACTGCAGACGAACGAGTCTGACGGCTATGCGCTCGAGGAAGCTCTTCGCACGGTCGAAGCAAAAGGCGAGGGCGAAGTTGTTGTTTGTTCGCTCGGCCCGCAGTCTGCTAAGACCGTTATCAAGGACGCACTTGCACGCGGAGCGAACCGCGCGATACACATTGTCGTCGAAGATGCGAAGTCGCTTTCTCCGTATCAGATCGCGAGTACGATCGCGGATGCTATTCGCGACGAAAAGCCGGATCTCGTTTTCGGAGGGCTTCAGTCCGACGATGCGAGTTTTGGACAAACAGGCGTGATCCTTGCAGAATTGCTCGGCGTTCCGCACGCGACGATCGTCATCGAGGTCGATCGCGAAAGTCTCGGCGAAAAGATCCGCATCAAGCGCGAGCTCGAAGGCGGCTGGTATCAATGGTTCACTTACGATCTTCCGGCGCTTCTCACGATCCAATCCGGTATCTCCCAGATCCGTTATGCATCGCTAAAGGGTATTATGGCGGCGAAATCAAAAGAGATCCGTGAAGTTGCGCCGGCAGTAGCGGCTTTTGCCGCCGCATCGAAGGTCGAGAAGGTATATATGCCGTTGAAGACCAAGCAAACACAGATCCTAGGCGACGGCGACGCGAAACATGGTGCAATCGAACTGGTGGAGAAATTAAAGAACGAAGTTCGCGTTATTTGACACTCGCTTTGAAGGTCATATCTATCTTTTTTTGGCCCGATGTCCAGAGGATGTCGGGCCAAATTTTTGCACCTGCTCCGACTAAGGAAAACTGCAAGAGAGAAGCGGGAACTACGCCTTCCAACAATGTGTTCGCCCGATTTGGCATTGTCATTCGAATAGGGCATCATCGTATCTAACAATAAACAACTTGCGATTCTTTTTGTTCAATTTCATCTTCCACAAGACGACCACATATTCCGGAAGGGCATTGACTAGAAAGGTCGCTTTTTTCTAGCAACGGCTCGATAGAGTCTCTTGAAATTAAAAAAGGAGTACGAATGAAGTTTACAAAACATAGAAATCCCCTTCGCTCGATCACAGGCGGCCTTGCGATCGGCGCGTTGGCTGTTCTCGGTCTCTGGGCCGCGGCGGGCACGACCGCAACGTCAGCACCGTCAACCGTCGGCATCCCATATCTTTACGATAATGCCCCGCTTTCTACCGGAATGACGACCGAGAGCGGTGTTGTCGCTCCGCCGGGCACACAATGGAGCGAGCTCCAGCACGACACCGGCAACACGACCGAGGCAAACACCACCCTTGGTACGAGCTGTTCCCTGACCACCGCCACATCATTTCGATGCGCAGACGATTTTGTAGTTCCTGCGGGGCAGACATGGACGGTCAACCAGGTCGTAACCTTCGCGTATCAGACCGGATTTACAGGCACGACGAGCCCGATCACGTCGGCAACGCTCCAGATATGGAACGGACGCCCCGGCGATCCGGGCGCCTCGATCATCTTCGGTGATACGACAACGAACCGACTGGCGACCTCAATAGATTCTCTCACCTACCGCATTGGCGGTACCGTCGTGCCGATTCCTTCGACTCCGGGAACGACGCGAAAAGTTTGGCAGAACAATATTGCTGTAAGCCCTGCTCAGGTTCTTGCCGCGGGTACATACTGGATCGACTTCCAAACAGCAATCGCCGCAAATGGGGGGCACTTCGCCCCGCTCGGGACAGTGGTCGGCAGTCGTACCCAACCGGGTTGGAACGGACGTCAATGGACAGGAACAGCGTGGGTTGACGCTCTGGACGCCGGAAACCCGGCCTCCGCTCCGGATGTCGTGATGGACTTTCCGTTCAAACTCGTCGGTACATCGACCGGCGTTACGGTTGCTTCTTCAAGAGCTGACTTCGATCACGACGGCAAGACGGACGTTTCCGTCTATCGTCCCAGCGAAGGCAATTGGTACATCAATGGATCGACCGCAGGCGTGTCCGTTATCCACTGGGGAATTTCCACGGATGTGCTTACGCCCGGTGATTTTGACGGCGACAACAAAGCCGATACGGCGATCTTCCGCGCAAGCGATACCGAGGGCGCGCCGGATTTCTACATACTTAATAGCGAAGGCTTTACGCTTTCAGGATACGCTTGGGGATCGACCGGCGATATTCCGGTGGTCGGCGATTATGACGGCGACGGCAAGGATGACGTCGCGATCTATCGCCCGTCTGACTCGAACTTTTATGTACTAGGCAGCACAAGCGGCATGGTCGTAACTAATGTCCCGGGAACGACACCAGTGGTCGGCGACTATGACGGCGACGGCAAAGCTGACACGATCACCTACACTAACGGGGCGTGGGCAGGCCCGCTTTCGGGCGGCGGCGTCCTTTCGGGAACGCTCGGAACCGCCGGTGACGTGCCGGTGCAGGGCGATTTCGACGGCGACAACAAGACTGACCTCGCCGTGTTCCGCGCGTCGGAAGGGAATTGGTACATTTTCCGAAGCAGTGATTCGCAGACGGCAGTCGTTCAGTTCGGTGCGGCCGGCGATGTCCCTGCTCCGGGAGACTACGACGGTGACGGGACGGAAGATCAGGCGATCTATCGGAACGGAACCTGGTGGATCAATGGATCAACAGCGGGCGTTTCGGTCGTATCTTTCGGCCTCGGAAGCGACAAACCTATCCCGGCATCTGCTAACCCGTAATAGACACGTGTGGTACGGAAGCGGGACCGCTTCCGTACGATTCACTTTTCGAAGAAAGGCTGTCCGCACCGGGCAGCCTTTTTTTGACGCCATACCGTTTGAGGCCGAATTTGCTTACCGCGAACTTTATTGCCATAATTTTAGATTCGATTTTCGGATCATTTATTCATCTATGAGCGGAATTTTAGTATTCATCGAACACAAGGATTGCGTCCTCAATAAAGCCTCGGTCGAGGCCATTGCGGCTGCCCAAAAGATCGGAAGCGATCTGGGACTGAAGGCTTCCGCAGTTTTTCTCTGTGACAAAGATTGCCCGGTCGCCGAAGAGGTCGCGGGTTACGACCTCGAAAAGGTGATCGCCGCCAAGAATGAAAAGCTCGGACAATACTCGCCCGACGGTTATGCTGATGCTCTGACCGAGGTGGTCAAGGCCGAAGGTCCTCAATACGTCGTGATGTCGCACACCTATCAGGCTCGCGATTTCGCCCCGAAGGTCGCGGCACGACTTGGCCGCGAGGTTGTCGGCGACTGTATTCGATATCGTGCCGAGGGTGGCAAACTCATCCTTACACGCCGGATCTTCCTAGGTAAACTCGACGCGGATGTTTCGCTCGGCGGTGAAGCACCGCACTTTGTAACGTTCCAATCCGGAGCGTTTCGCGGAGATGATGCGACGAAAGGAACCGCTCAGATCGAGAAAAGGGACGCGAGCGTCGGCGAGATCAGAATGACGTCGGAAGAAGCTTTCCGCGAAGCAAAGGCGGCCGTTGATCTAACGAAATCTAATGTGATCGTCGCCGTCGGCCGCGGCATCAAATCGCAGGAGAATATCGCACTTGCCGAAAAACTCGCCGATGCTCTCGGCGGCGACCTTGCAGCGTCGCGTCCGATCTGCGATTCCGACTGGCTCCCGATCGACCGTCAGATCGGTTCTTCCGGCCAGACCGTCGCGCCGAAGCTTTATATCGCCCTCGGCATTTCTGGTGCCATCCAGCACATCGTCGGAATGAAGAATTCCGGTACGATCGTGGCCATCAACAAGGACGCGGAAGCCCCGATCTTCGACATCGCGGATTACGGGATCGTCGGCGATCTATTTGAGGCCGTCCCAACCATCATTGAAGAGGTCCAAAAAGCCAAGGCATAAGGTTCTGCCCGTGACGGTTCGCACAATGTGCGGCCAAAGTCCTATGCGGCCGCGGCCTCAAGATCGGCGATAATGATCTTCGTCATCTTTAGCATCGCTTCGGTCACACGGCGGCCTTTTTCGCGGTCAGGATCGCTAATAAGCTGCATCAGAATCCTCGGAGTTACCTGCCACGAGAGGCCGAATTTATCCGTTACCCAACCGCAGGGCAGTCGCTCGCCCCCTACACTCAATTTGTTGTAATAGTGATCGGTCTCGTCCTGCGTCTCCGTGTATATCATCAGCGAAATACCCTGCGAAAAGACGAAGTTCGGGTGTGCGCCCGCGTTGTAGCAGCTAAAAAGCTTGCCGTCGAGATCGAATGTCCCGCCGGCCGGTGTACCGTCAGGCCCATGGATCTCAGAAACGATCTTCGAATTCGGAAAGACCGTCGTATAAAATTCCATCGCTTCGAGGGCTTGGTCATTGAACATCAAGAATGGTGTGATCTCCGGCATATATTGGTCGTTCTCCTCAGGCCGTCGTAGCCTGCATTTTATAAGTTCGACAAGGTCATCGAGAGTCGCTTCGTCAAGACCGACTGAAAGTTGGTCCGCGAGCGACCGTCCGGGGCGATCCTCAAAACGAGTTGTCCCAAGAATAACATTGTCTTTTGCTGGCAAACAGTAGAATTCGACTGTGCCGACCTTTGCCGTTTGTGCATTTTGTCCGTTTTGTCCGTTTTGTGCATTTTGTGTCGTTTTGTGCAATTTGATAC
>DAORTR010000110.1:0-8258 GCA_035432765.1 Pyrinomonadaceae bacterium | reverse complement strand
AAATAGCTGCATATCCCGTTATTAGGAATGGCTCTTTGGACTTGAGGAAAATGAGCGGAATGTTCTTCAGCAAGGCAACTACCTTTGGCGATGAAGAGTTGGTTCGCGCAATTTCTGCCTCGACACCGGAAAGCCGTCATACCGAGAACGGTTTTGTTGACAAATTAAAAGCGAACGACGCCGCTGCGTTCGAAACGCTCGTCGAACGCTTTTCGGGTTCTATCTTTGCAGTGGCATTGCGTATTTCGGCTGACCGCGAAGAGGCGGAAGATCTTACGCAAGAGACGTTTCTCCGAGCTTTCAAGAGCATCAAGAGCTTTCGCGGCGACGCGAGTTTGAAGACTTGGCTTATTCGCATCGCGATCAATCAGTCCCGAAACAGATATCGATGGTGGAGACGAAGACGGCGAGATCGGACAGTATCGCTCGATGAGCCGATCGGCGAGACCAATGTATCTGTGGGAGATACGATCGCTGATATAACGGCTGGCCCCGAAGAAGACACACTTCGGCGCGAACGCGAGACAGCACTTCTTCGTGCACTTTCCACTTTAAAGCCTATTTATCGGGAGGCGATAGTTCTAGCCGATATTGAAGGTTTGACATACGCCGAATGTTCGGCGGCGCTCGATATCAATATGGGTACGTTGAAATCGCGCATAGCTCGGGCTCGCGAAGAGTTGCGGAACAAGTTGAAGGATTTTTGACAATCAGGGAAATGGCAGACTCACCCCGGGTTTATTTTTTGTACACAACGATCGGTGCCAACGATAGAGGTCAAAAAAGCGATCCCGAATGACTAAGCCATACAGACGCGCCGCTGCCGTCAATTTGACGCTTGCCGCTTGAGATCTTTGATCGACCAGCAACAATCGATTTTGAATCTCGACAATAAGCAATTCAGGTGACATAAGCGGTAAGTTCAAGGCGATACCTGCAAGGATCGTGTTGTCGTTCAGCGTGAACGCCAACCGGGGTCAGCCTGCTATTTTCCTGATAGGAACTTTCAAAATGAGTGCATTAAAATGCAGCGACATTCGATCCGATATTTCTCTTTACGGGGACGGATGCTTGGACTCGGCCTTCGAGGACGCTCTGCAGGAGCACCTTACGATATGCCCGATCTGCCGGCAAGAACTTTTTGAATATCGAGAAATGCGTGCGGCACTGCGATCTTTGCCGAGGACGAAGATCGATGTAGAACTTCGCGCAGAGCTCAAAGACAAAGCTCTGTCGGCCGCTCGGCCTGCGATGTTCTCCTTTCCGAGGCTGTCGGGCTTTGCATGGCGGCAGAACATCTTGCCGCTTATCGGAAGCTCCTTTGCGAGCATTCTTGTCGGATTCGCTCTTTTTAGCTATATGCTTTCCGGAGTTCTCGGCGAGAACAGCTCGATAGCAGCGAACGCCCCGTTGCTCCCTGCCGGAACCTTTGGAACGGCGCCCGATCGCGATTCTGTCTCCGCGGCGGATTTTGCGCGGCAGCGTTTGGCGTATTCTGCCGAATCGCCCAGCATCAATCCGCAAGGCGCTCTTGCGGCAATGACGAAGGGACTTTCAGGTACGGGTTTGAAGAATGATGAGATGGTCGTGGTCGCACGAGTTTTCGGCAATGGACTTGCCGAGATCACTGATGTGGTCGAACCCGCAAGCGATCCTCAGGCTGTCCAGGCTCTCGAGCACGCTCTCGAAGACCGACGTTCATCCACGCCATTCGTGCCCGCGAAGTTTGACGGCCGCAGCAACGACGTCAAAGTCGTTTTGAAGATACAGAATGTCGTCGTTTCGACCCGTAGAAATTCTCGTAATTAAGAAAAGGCCTTATCGATCTCCGCCTTTAACCTCTCCGCAAGTGCCCGATCCAACGGAATCAATGCATTGTACTGTTCAAGCGCCGACGCCTTGTCCTTCTTCTGAATAAAGACCAACGTGAGATTGAACCTTGCACGCGTAAACCGCGGATTAAGCTCGATCACCTTCCGATACGCCTCGATCGCCTTGTCATTCTGCTTGTCTGTGAAATAGGCGTTCCCCAAAAGATAGTAGCCGTCCGAATAGTTCGGATTTCGCTTCACAAAGTCCTCGAGGCCGGCAACGGCTTTTGAGTACAACGGGGTCGCGTCTGCTCGGCGGCCCGCAAGGTCATATGCGCGGGCAAGGTAAAAGTACGTTTCGCCGTCTCCCGGATTGAGTTTTAGCGCAGTGTTGCAGGCGGCGACGGCGCCGCTGTAATCCTTCAGATCGTTCAACCCGCGACAAAGGTTCGTATAACCCAAATACTGATTTGGAAGCAGTTTTGTCGCGCTGCGTGCGGCATCCACGGCACGCGCCGGTTCGTTATCAAGGCTGTAAAACCACGAAACGTCCGTGTAAAAACTGCCGTCCTCGGGGAATTTCAAGATCGCTTTCTTTGCGACCTCGATCGCGGCCTTGAAGTTAGACTGGCTGCGATAGACATCGGCAAGGTTCTTATACGCCTGATAATTCTCCGGCTTTGCCGCAATAGCCCGCTGATAGTTATCGATCGCGGCTTCACTTTTGCCTTGCTTTTGGAGCGAATCGGCAAGCAGAAAATACGATTCGCCGATCATATGCGTGTTATTGGCCAGAGCCGCTTGCGCGGCCGTTCCCTGTTCGGGGACATTCCCTAAGGCTCCCTGCGCACGCGCGATGTTGAAATAGACATCGCCATCCTTAGGCTGCTTCAGCACGACGGCTTGAAATATCTGCAGAGACTCGCCGTATCGCCCTTGAGCGTAAAAGATCTCGCCCATTCCCTTCTTAAAATCAAGGTTGTCAGGTTCGATCTGGATCGCCTTTGTCAGATCGCTTAACGCGGCGTCATACTCCTTGGCCTCATAATGTAGGAACCAACGCACTCGATAGACATCGATCGGCTTGAACCCCTGACTCAGAGCGATCTCGAACTCACGCAGAGCATCGGCATTCTCTTTAAGGTTATAGTGGGAATACGCCTTCCAATAGTGCGCGTGCGGATTGTTCGGCACGATCAGTATCGCCTGTCCATAATCGCTCGACGCCTGGCGGAAGTTCCTTGCCCTGAACGCCTTGTCACCCGACGTAACAAGCTCTTGAGCTCGTTTTTTATCCTTTTTGGATTGGGCTGAGGCAACGCCGATGGACGCGACCAGAACGACCAATAGAAATACTGCGATTCTCTGTAAATGAACGGGCTTCATAGTTTCAAAAGGGATCGCTACTGCAATATGTCAGTGCGTCCGCCATTCGGCTTTTGGGGTTTAGGCGTTTGAGACTGCTTTTGTCCGGGAGTCTTCTGCGGCCGTTTCTTAACGTCTTGCTGCGGGCGAGTATCTACCGGGCGATCGGACGGAGTTTCGACATTCAAGACCGGCGTCGGCGTCGGCACCTCGACCGAGCTATTCGAATTTGCGTTGGCCGAATCATCCGGGGTCATCTCGGGCGTAGGCGACGGTGTTTCGACCGGACTTGGCGACGGGCTTTCCTCGACTACAGGGGTCGGCGACGGGGTCGCATCCCCACCGGTAGTTCCCATTAATGTCGGCCAGAAGTACCATCCGGCGGCGCCTCCGCCGAGCACGACAATAAAGAATCCGGCAAGGAGGAGAAGCATAACTGCCGCCTTTTTCGAGCCTGATTTCTTTGCCGTCGCGGGTACGTTCGGCGAAGCGGGAGGCGCGGGCGGCGGCATTTCTGCAACAGGTATGGCCTCCGCAGAATGTTCCGCGGAAAACGACTCTGTCGTGCCGTTCTCCGGTTTCGGTTCGTCAGTTTGGATGTTCGGTGACGTAAAGAATTCCGGCGCCGCCGAAGGCATCACATTTTCGGCCGGGACAGGAACGACCTCTTCTTCCTTCGCTTCGGGAACAACTTCCGGCGTATATGAGATCAGCGGTACGGTGGCGTCGGCTTGATAGTTTTGCTCGCCGTTAGAAATCGGTTCGGCCATTTCCGGCACATCGAGTTGATGCGCGAGGAAGACTTCGGTCTTGATGTCGGCCTGCCGAGGGGCGGAGTCCACAGGCGGTGCATCCATCTGCATCGTCGCTTCAAGAGGCACGGCATCCATTTGAAGGGTTGCATCAAGCGGAGGCGGCGCAGGTGTTGACGAGACGGTCTCAATGCTCGGCGTCACATCAGGAATAACAGGCGTCGGCACCATGACCGTCTGCGCGCTCATTGCGTCCTTCATTTCTGCATATGCCGCCCTTAAAGCACGCTGCATATCGCCCGCCGACTTGTACCGTCGATCCTGCGTGATCTCTAGGGCACGCATCAGAACGTCAGAGACCGGCGTCGCGATCTCTGGATTTGCCTCGTAAAGCGGGACAACGGGATCGACATTCCCGTTCAGAACGGCGTCTGCTCTCGAGAGCGAATCTGCGGGCTTTATCCCGGTAAGCAGTTGATAGAGCGTCGCAGCCAAAGAATAGATATCACTGCGCGCGTCCGTCCCGGTACCGCGGATCTGCTCCATCGGCGCAAAGTGCGGCGTGTAGCCGAAAACGCTACCTGATGACTGGCCGGAATTACCGCGTGTCGGATTCGGCGAATCCTTTGACAAGCCGAAATCCAAGAGAATTATGTGATTCTCATCCGTCAGCTTCAGGTTCTGCGGCTTGATATCCCGATGGATGATCGGCGGCTGATGTGAATGAAGATACGTGAGCGCATCGAGCAGCTGATCTGCCCAGAACATCACCCAACTGACGGGAAACGGCTTATCCGTGGCCTCAAGCCTCGTCGAAAGATCGTCACCCGCGATATGTTCCATCACGAGATATTGATTACCGCCGTCAACGAAATGGTCGCTGACCTTCGGAAGGACCGGATGCCGCAGACGTGCGAGGATCCGAGCTTCGCGTTCGAACGCTCCCGCAAGCGCAGGGTCGCTCGCATAGCTTGTTCTCTTAAGGGCGACAGCGCTGCCTAGCCGTTGATCGACGGCAAGATAGACCTCGCCCATTCCGCCTTTGCCGATCAGATGAACGACCAGGTAGCGATCCTGGATCATTGTATTTGGGGACAACGGATTCATTTCGTCTTTGGCTGGCGGCTCGCCAGCTCAGTCCTAAGATAAAACAAAACTTTGATGACGTGAGCCTAATGCACTCTCAGTTCCTCCGAGTTCAAGATCGCAGGCATACCTTTATGCTGCCAGCATCTCACGTTTCCTTTGACCTTTCGAGTGCAGGCCGTACCCTTTTTGGTTTCGGCACCGCACATATAGATCGGTTCGGACGCAACAACCACAGCGGGCTTCTTCTCGGACGGCGATACCGTTTCCGGCGTTGGCTGCTCAGTTACCTGCTCCTTGGCTTGGTTAGCAGGGAGTTTCTGTGGTTCAACCCTACTGACAAGGGCTTTTGGCCCGGCGGTCGAGGTACTCGCCGCAATCAGTTTGGTTCCAATTGGCTTCTCCGGAGCAACGAACGCAAAGCTGAACGCTGCGATCCCCAAAACTGCGAGCACGACTGCCGCCCGCCGCCCTGTCTCACGGCCCTTGAATTCTGTTTCGCAAAGTTCGCAAAACCTCCCGCTCGTCCAGAAATGCCACTCGTCGCGAACGATCTTTTCTCCACAATTGACACAGAATTTTGGGCGGAAAACGATCTGCATTCAGTTCAGCCAGCTGCAAAAACGCGACATATCGTCAGACAGATAAGTATATTAGAAAAACTCCCTTATGTTAAGACCGTTTTTATGTTTCGGGCAAGCCGTAGCTTTATTTCGAAGCTGCAGCTGCTGCGGACGTTCAATCTTTAAGACGCTCAAGTTCAATTCCGTGTCGACCTTTGGTTCAATCATAGAGTAAATTTAGTCAAAAAGTCGGACTATAGTCGGCCTTGAAGCGTCAAAATTTCGATGATATTACGCATTACAAGATCCACGTTCGCTCTTTTTTTGCTCTTCACGGCATTTGCGTCGATCGGTTCGGCACAAACGAATTTGACCATAACCAACGGAAGTTCGGTTTCGGTTCGCGTGCGAGAACGCAGAGCAAATATCTGGGCAGATCCGAATGCTGCGAATATGGTCTTCGATCGATGGGTCGGAGACACGACCCTTGTCGAAGACCCGACATCCGCATCAACGTTCGTAAACGCCAGGAGCAAAAACATCGCGTTGACGGCTACTTATAAGCCCGCTCCGCCTTGGAGCCTTACGGAAGAAACGATCAACGGCGTCGATGTACTTTACTATATTCCACAAAACCCCGCCGGGATCATTTTCCGCTTTCACGGTTCGGGAGGCAGCGCACAATCCACGCTTTCGAGCATTGAGAGCCGCCTGTTCTCGAATGACGCCGTCGCAGCGGGCTACGGCATTATCGCATTGGACAGCACAGATCGCGTTACCGGCGATTGGAGCTTCCTCCCGCCGCCGAACAATCCGGACATCAATAATGTTCAGGCGATCATAACGAATTTTACTCAACGCGGCCTGATCTCACCGAGCGATGCCTTGCTTGCCCAAGGAACATCACGCGGCGGCGTTTTCTCTTCGATGGTCGTTTACTTTCTGAATTTCCGCGCCGACGCGATCTATATTGCATACGGCGTTGACGCCGTAATGCCGCTTACGACCGTTCCGACGATCTTCTGCGTTGCGGCCAACGACGATCAAGACCTCGTAGGGCCGGAAGGAAATCAAAGAGCCTACACGCAGGCAATGAGCCTGCAAAAGCGCGGGATTATGGCGAGCTTCAATATGCACGCGGCGTCGCCTGTCTATCCCGAAAGGTTTTGGCGACTAGCAAACCTGACTGAAGCCGATTCACATAACATATACAACGCCCTGAAAGCCGGCGGATTCCTAGACGGTCGCGACTATCTGCTCGATAACCCCAGGAACACGAATTGGCAGTCAGTGATCCCGTTGCAATACCAACCGTATATTTCCGGCATCACGACCGTCCTTGGAGCCGCCTACGCGAACCACGGATTCTATAGCGACTACAACAGCCGCGTGCTGCGATTCTATTCAGAAGCTATCAGCGCGTCAAAGGACCGCTCCAAATAGCCGACATCCAACTCACTTTCGCTTTAACCTTGACTATAAATAATCAGCCTAGCTCCTCATATTTACAGCAAGCGATTCCCGCTTTCGATACATCTGAGTGTTAGTATTTATTTATGCGTGGTTTCGCACTCATTTTGGCCATTTTGGCGACATTTTCGATCCCCGCGATCGGCCAGATCGATGACCCGATCAATATAGAGACTTCGGTCGTTCGGCTCAACGTCGGAGTCGCCGACCGGCAAGGCCGTCCGATCACGGATCTCGATCGCTCAGTATTCACCGTCTACGAAGATGGCGTGAAGCAGCAGATCGTAGGTTTTGAGCCTTCGACGGCGCCTTTCAGCGTCGTTCTGATGCTTGATATGAGCGGCTCGACCCTTCCCTTTCGGCAGGTTCTAAAGCAGGCCGCAAATCGATTCGTCTATGCACTCGGCCCTGACGATCGCGTTGCTGTCGTCGAATTCTACGACCGGGTGAACTTACGAAATGATTTCACAACCAACGGAAAGGTTATTTTGCACTCTATCGATGCATCGAACGGTCGTGGAAAGACTAGGCTTTTCGACGCCATCGACTTCGCTTTGGACAAACTCGCCCGAGAAAAAGGCCGCCGAAAGGCCATAATCGTACTTTCGGACGGCGTGGACAGCCTTGCTCAGTCGGCCGACCGCGATCAACTTGCCAATATGCCCGACAGTAAAGTTCCGAACGGAATAGCGCCGGACGATTACCGCCCAATGGCGGACGTTTTGCGAAAATCCGATAAGTTTGGCGTGTCGATCTATCCGCTTGCGTTGCCGACCGGCGACCCCGCGAAGTTGGCCGATCCGACGGCGAGGCAGATCGAGATGTTCCGGGCGGCGCGTGAACGCTTCGCCTTCATTGCTCAGCGTACGGGCGCGACTATTCGGACGATCAACCGCCTCGAAGATATGGGCCGTCTTTACGCGGAAGTTGCCGCAGACCTTAGGACACTCTACACGATCGATTACCAGCCGCTTAACTATAAACGCGACGGCAAATGGCACGCGATCAAGGTCGAAGTCACGAACCCGGAACTTATTTCGCGGACAAGAACCGGCTACTTTGCACGATAAGAGCGATTGGCTTTCTTGACATCTGCACGGGCGGATATGTAGTCTATCAGTTCGCCTTTGTGCACCCGTAGCTCAGCTGGATAGAGTACTTGACTACGAATCAAGGGGTCGCATGTTCGAATCATGCCGGGTGTACCACAA
>DAORTR010000109.1:0-8282 GCA_035432765.1 Pyrinomonadaceae bacterium | reverse complement strand
CTTCCAAGTTTTCAATTTAGCAATCGAACATCGCGGACAAGTTTCTTGATGCGCTAAATTCATTGCTATAATTTCACGCGGTTAAAAACCACAGAAGATTCTATCAGAAAAATACGAAAGTAAATGAAAAAAACTACACAACTCTTTTTTATTTTTATATTTTTTTTCGCGGTTCAAATTTCATTTGCGCAGACTGAAACGCAATTTGATTTTTACGCTCGCGGAAATTATCGCGCTAGCGTTCCGCGTCCGTCCGAAATTCTTCGCTTCGACGTCGGGAATTTTCACACGAGTTACGCGCAGATGGAGTCTGTTGTAAACGCGATCGCGAAGTCTGCACCAGACCGCGTGCGCGTGTTCGACATCGGAGAGACGAACGAACACCGTATGCAACACATCGTCGCGATATCTTCGCCGGAGAATCTTGCCGCACTCGAGCGCATCAAGTCCGACAATGCGCGCCTTACCGATCCGCGCGTTACTTCGCGTTCGGATGCGAACGCGATCGCCGAAAAGAATCCTGCGATCGTCTGGCTCGCCTACACGATACACGGCAACGAATCAGCGTCATTCGAAGCAATGATGCAGGTGATGTATCAGCTTGCCGCGTCCGATGAACCGGCGACGCTTGATATCTTAAAGAACTGTGTAACCCTGATAATTACAGGGGAAAACCCCGACGGCCACGAACGTTTTGTCTCGTGGTATAACTCCGTCGGCGTCGGTGACCCTAACCCCTTCTCTCTCGAACATCGTGAACCGTGGTCCGTTTACGGCCGACTTTCGCACTACCGTTTCGATCTGAATCGCGACGCGCTCGTCACGTCGCAAAAGGAATCACAAAACTTGCAGCGCGCTTTTCTCGAGTGGAATCCGCAGGTGTCTGCCGATCATCACGGACAGCCTTCGCAATACTTTTTTCCGCCCGACGCCCTTCCGATAAATCCGAATCTTCCCGAACCGGAATTTTCAAAATGGAATGAGATCTATGGACGCGCCAATGCCGCCGCGTTCGATCGCAACAAATGGGACTATTACGTGCGCGATGTTTTCGATGCTTTCTATCCCGGCTATTGGGATATGTATCCGTCCCTGAACGGCGCGATCGGAATGACTTACGAAACCGATGGCGGCGGCACGAAAGGTTTGCGTTACAGACGCGACGACGGCACGATCGCAACTCTTCGTTCGGCGATCGCAAAACATTTCATCGCGTCGATGACAACTTTGGAGACGACCGCAAAACACAAAGCTGACCGCATTCGCGATTACTATGCCTTCCGCGCAGATGCGTTGAAGAATTTCGCGTCGTCGAAAATGAAGCGCGTCGTGATTCTTGCCGACAAAGATCGTGTGAAATCTGCTGAGTTGATCGAAGCGCTTACGCGTGCGCGCATCGAAGTCAAACGAACTGATAGCGCGTTCACTTCCGCAACCGCACATTCATATATGGAAAAGAATTCTGCGGCGACGCGTGAGACGTTTCCTGCGGGCAGCTATGTCATCGATCTTGAACAGCCGCAGCGGATCCTCGCGAAATCACTCCTTGAACCGGACACGCCGCAGGACAAGGCATTCGTTGACGACAATCTCGGCCGCTTCAAACGTAATCAGATGAAGGGTAAGCGGCAATCGAAAGAGGATTTCGGGTTCTACGACATCACAGCTTGGTCGCTGCCATTGGCATTCGGCCTCGACGCTTATTGGACGGAAGATGGCGGCAATACCGCCGGCCAACTCGTTAACGCGAGTTCGCTCACCGCTGCGAAAGGTGGCTCATTTCCGGGACGAGCTGAAATTTCCTATGTGATTCCGTACCAGACCGATTCAACACCCGCGATGATCATCCGACTCCTGCAGAACGGCGTGCGCGTCAACGTCGCGTCAAAGACGCTTAACGCCGGCGGAAGAAACTGGCCTGCCGGAACCTTCGTTATTCGCATCTCGCGAAATGATGAATCCGTTCATAACAAGGTCGAGCGGTTCGCAAAAGAAATGGGCGTGAATGTAACGCCCGTCAATTCGGGATTTGCAGACGAAGGTGACACGAGCGTCGGCGGCGAATCAGTGGCGTCGCTCAAGGCTCCGAAGATCGTTGTTGCCGCTGACGACGGAGTTGACCAAACTTCGTTCGGTTCGATCTGGTGGACGCTCGATCGTTTTGGGATCGAGTTCACGGCGATGTCGATCCGCTCACTTAGGAACGGCGGATTGAAAGACTACACCGTGCTCATTCTTCCGGACGGTTCACCGGGACAGTTGATGAGTCAGTTCGGCTCCTCCGGCGTCTCTGCTCTAAAGGATTGGGTCAGCGACGGCGGAACCGTAGTAACAGTTCGCGGTTCGTCCGTGTTCGCAACCCTCAAAGATGTCGGCCTTACGACATCGCGCCTTGTAGGAAGCGCCGATGACGAAAAGAAAGACGTTGCCGATGCAGTTTCTCAACCTCCCGCAACGCCGCCAGTAGCGGCAGCCAAGTCCGACAAACCAAAGCCCGAAGCGGCCGCGAATCCATCGACTGAAAATATGAAGAACGATCTGGCCGACAGAATTCCCGGCGTCCTGCCGCCGATCGTTTCGCCGTCGGCAGATGCGAACAAGATTCCCGTTCCGCTTCCGGGTTCAATAATGCGTGCAACGGTCGATCGTACAACGTATCTAAATTATGGCGTCGATCAAGACGAACTTCCTGTACTCCTAGCAGGTGGCTACTTCTTTCGTTATTCAAAAGAAGGCACCAACGCACTCGTATTTGACGCTCAGCCGAAAGCACCGCTCACGATATCGGGATTTGTCTGGCCCGGCAACACCGAACGCCTGTTGGCGGGAACCGCATACGTAATTGATGAGCCGCTCGGCGGCGGACACGCTATACTGTTTGCTGAGGAACCTTTTTTCCGAGGTGTCTTCCGAAGCACGACACGCCAATTCTTTAACGCGGTCGCATTCAACGGAGCCTTTTGATGTTCACGATAAAAGCCGGTTATAGCAACGATATTGAGATCCGTTCGAGTATCGAGCGGGTGCGCGAATTCTTCCTCGACATTACGAACTTTGCCGAGTTGATGCCGGGCGTTGTTAATGTGCACACGGATTCAAAAGGACTTGCGCACTGGAAGATCCAGACCGAGATACCGGTCGTGGGGCAGATCCTTCAGAGCTTTACGCTTGAACTGTCGGAACATTCTGCGGATCGCGTAGAATGGCTGCCGATGCGCACTGAAGCTCAAAATTTCCTGCGGTACTCGGCAGATTTTTTGGAGAAAGCAAAGAACGTAACGCTTGTACATTTCTCTCAGATGGTCGAATTGCGGCGCCGTTCCGCCCGCGACCTTCATATGCTTGCGGGCCTCGCGGGTGAAGCTATCATTTCAAAAGAGATGACAAAACGCGTAACCGAAATGATCCGCGTCTTTATTGAAAAGGCGAAACACCAACTCGAAAAATGAGGGTCGGCAAAATGAGGGGTCGGCGTTAAGTAACCGCTCCACCATCTAGGATCACGACTTCTCCATTCATAAAGCTATTTCGATCGCTGGTCATAAAGGCGGCGAATTCCGCGAGTTCGTTCGGGCGTCCCAGACGGCCCTTTGAGACCCAGAATTCGTGTATGTGAAGCAGACGCTCAGGAAGTGTGTTGCCGAGATCGGTGTCGTAGATACCCGCGGCGATCGCGTTTACCGAGATGCCGAAATTTGCGGCTTCCCGCGACAGGCACTTCGTAAAGCCGATCATCGCCGACTTCGACGTTGCGTAATGCACAGAGGTCGGCAAGCTTCGGATCGCACCGACCGAGGTGATGTTGAGTATCGCGCCTTCACGTGCCCGGATCATCTGTTTATAGAATGGCTTCGTTACGGCAAATAGGCTGCCGACGTTCGTATCGACGACCCAATCCCAGCTCTTATCCGTCGTGGTCGCAAAATTGTCCGGTTTATTTACCGCCGCATTATTGACGAGGACATTGAGCGGCCCCCATTTTTCCAAGATCTCTTTTGCAACGTGCTTCATTCCGGCCCGGTCCGTAACCGACACCTTAAAGCTCAAGGCTTGGCGGCCGTGGCTCTTGATCTTGTTGGCAACCTCAGCGGCCAGATCGTCGCGTGAATTGTAATTAAATGCGACATCGGCGCCCTCGCGCGCGAAAGTTTCGCATATTGCCGCCCCGATTCCGCGAGTTCCCCCCGAGACGAACGCACGCTTTCCTTCAAGTAACAGACTCAAATGTGTGATCTCCGTAAAATGACAAGGTTAAAGAAATCCGAAAGATCGGGCAAGTCGGCAAAGCGGATTGCCGTTTGCTGAGGGCGGATCGACGCCGCGAAGTCGCGTGTCACGCGGCTATTTGATGCGAGGCCGCATTCTGCGGCAGCAGCGAATAGATCTCTGTAATAATACGTTCCGTCGAATCCGGGAGGGCGAGTTCGGCAGCCGCGGCCTTCATTCTCGCATAGTTCGCACGATCAGATGCAAGATCGCGTATCGTCGAAACGATATCGTGACTGTTCTTGAGAAGAATCGCGGCTCCGCGTTCCGCCATCAGACGTGCGGTACCGGCTTCCTGCGGCATCGGCGGCGTGGTCGCGTCTGCGATTATCGGCAAACGACACGCAAGAGCCTCGAATGTCGTAAGACCGCCAAGTTTCGAGACCATCACATTCGCCGACTGCATCAATTTTTCGATCTCGTCGGAATATCCGATCACTTTGACCGGGAACTTTGCCGAACGAGCAAGAACTTCAGCTTCTTCGCGAAGTTCTTGGTTCTTACCCGCCAAAAAGATGGCTTGAACATCGAGGTCGCCGTTGACCAACTCCCGGAAGATAGCAGGGATGTTGCCGCCCCCGATCCAGCCCGCATTTACAAAGACCGTAAATTTATCTGGATCGAGTCCAAAAGCGCGGCGTGCCGTCTGGGCATCGGCTTCTTCGACCTCGCGAAACTTCGGATGCACGGGCATCCCCGAGATCTTGATCTTTTCTGACGGTACGCCGTAATCGATCAACTGCCGCCTTGCCTCGTCATTTGCGACCAAATACAAAGTCACTTCGTCGCACGCCCAACCTTTCCAGAAACCGTAACAGGGATCGGTAACGACGGTAACGAGTGGAATTTGCTCGGAAAGTTTTAATTCCTTTAGGACCTTAGCAAAAAAGTGCTGCGTTAAAGGATGAACGCTCACGACGATGTGCGGACACCACTTCTCGAATACGTCCCGCGTGTAAGCGAAACATTTGCGATGGAGGAAGCTGCTCTTTTCCGGCCGCATCTTGTTGACGGTCCAATATAGATACTTCATCCAATGCTGCTTGTTCTGAAGGATCCAGTTATAGACATTCACCAAGCGTTCGGTAATGCGATGAGCATCCTCGATCGCCCTGATCGTGCGAACGGCGACGTTATCTCCAAGCCAAAACTTCTGAAATCCGTCCGAAATGGTCTTAGCCGCCGAACGGTGGCCGCCGCCCGTATCGGAAGAGATGATTAGAATTTTCGGTGTAGTCGGCGGCATTTATAGAAACTTTCGTGAGTCATCAACAACAAGATCGATCCGCGTCTAGAAGGTTCGCTCCATGCGTACCATTGGCGATTGCAATAGTACCACGAACGGGGACCGTCATACGCATTTCGTCAGGATCACTGCAATGGTGGAAAATTTCGGACTCACGCAGCGATCTGAACAGAAAGACGAGTCGCGAACTCGCCTTTCACCTATGATCCTCACACCTTAAGAACAACCTCTTTTGCCGCTTCGAATTTCATCTTTTCAGCGGCCTTCTTCATATCTCGTTCGAGCTTCTTGATCTTTAGAAGGTGGCCGGGGTTCAGCGGCAGCGAAGGATAATAGCAATTCGATTCGTGCGTGCAATAGCAACCGTCCGCAACCTCTTTGCGGCGGACTTTCATTGCATCGCTGTGCCAGGCCTTTTGAAAATCCCAGTCGAAATCACGCAAATTAAGCACGTCCGGCTTGTTTTCGCAGGACGACAACGCTCCGTTATCGTAGATCACCGCCCCGGCAGAGCCTGCATAGCATTTGAGCTGAGCCTTGCTCTCTTCCTTCGTTTTCGCGATGATGTCGTGCATATAGATATCCACCGCAGCCTTGAACATACCCGAATCGCCGCCGTAACTATTCTTCAACGCGGCGTTCTTTGTGTCCTCGAGGATCATATGCGACAACTCCTGGTAACGCCGATGATCGAACTCGAGTTCTGTCGGGTCAGCCGACGGCGGACGAATATAGTTGATATTGACCTTGTCCGGCTTTAGGTCGTACTTCAGGAAATCGTACCACTCGAAGATCGTGTCCTCGTTCGAGTGCATCACGCAGGTACAGGTCTGTATATCGAGCTGCGGATACTGCTCTTTCTTCATCTCCTGCAACGTGCGCGCGGTATGGATCGCCTTGTCCCAGCTTCCCTCTTTTCGGCGGATCTTTTCGTGCGCATCCTTTAGTCCGTCGATACCAAGCGCGACCGAGACGTTCAATTTCGGACATTCGTCCATGATCCTTGCGACATCCGGGAAGATCCTCGGATGGATCTGCCCGTTGGACATCAGGTAAACGGAATCGAGCTTATTATTCTCATAAAAAGCTCGTACTATCTCCGGAAGGTCCTTTCGAGTGAACGGTTCGCCGCCGGCGAGCACAAGCACACCGAGATTTCCGCCCAATGTTTCCGAGATGCGGGCGATCTCATCGGCCTTCATCTGGAGCTTCTTTCTCGGCCGGTCGTCCAGTTCCTCCGTGAAGAAACAATGCGTACACCGCATATCGCAGACACTCGTTACTAGAATGTTCAGGAAAACGGGTGACATTTGTCGCCCGACGACCATGCTCGCATACCGCTTGAATATCTCTTTTGTCGCAAAATCCATTTCTTTTACTTAACCTATTACCAACCTTGCCGCCAACCTAATAATTTATCCTTTATAAGCACTAACGGCAAGCATTTGCCGAGCTTCTTGACGGAATGCCATTGGATTTCGACTTTTGAGTTTCCAACGACTCGCCGCAAAAGCGTTATACTCGAACCATCGTGCTCGATCGTATTTATTTAGACAATAGCGCAACCACGCCGCTCGACCCTGCCGTGCTTGAAGCAATGATGCCGTATCTGACCACGGATTTTGGCAATGCGTCCAGCATCCACACCTTTGGCCAGAAGGCGAAAATGGCGGTCGATCGTGCCCGTCACCAAGTTGCGTCTCTCCTGAATGCGACTCGCCCGAACGAGATAATATTCACGTCCGGCGGAACCGAATCAAATAATCTAGCGATCCGCGGCCTTATTGAGGCAAATTTGCGCCATGGGAACCACGTCATACTTTCCGCGATCGAACATCCGGCCGTCGAATCCGTATGCGAGGACCTTCAAAATAAAGGCGTCGAACTTACCGTCCTGCCGGTTTATGAGAACGGCGTCGTGAAGATCGGCGATGTTCGCGAGGCCATTCGCGACAACACGATCCTGATCACCGTGATGGCTGCAAATAATGAGATCGGCACCTTGCAACCGATAGGCGAGATCGGTCGCTTGGTGCGCGAACTGCGACAAACGGGAAAGAAGATCTGGTTCCACACCGACGCGGTTCAGGCCGTCGGGAAGATCGCGATTGATGTTGAAGAGATCGGCTGCGACCTGCTCTCTTTCTCCGCGCACAAGATCAACGGTCCGAAAGGTATCGGCGGCCTCTACGTTCGCCGCGGCGTCAGGCTGCACCCGCAGAATATCGGCGGTCGGCAAGAACGCGGGACGCGTGCCGGAACTGAGAATGTCGCTAGCATCGCTGGTCTTGGCTCGGCGGCTGAGTTGGCTGGATCCAACCTCTCGGACCTTGACACACGCATCCGATCGATCCGCGACCGGATCGAGCACTATATTCTTGAAACGATCCCGGAAGCGATCCCAAATGGCGACCGCTTCGAACGCCTTCCGAATATCGCGAACATCTCGTTCCGATCGATAGAGGGAGAAGCCCTTTTGATCGCCCTCGATATGCAAGGCATAGCTGTTTCGACCGGATCGGCGTGTTCGTCCGGATCGCTCGAACCATCGCCTGTCATCCGTGCATTGGGTCACGGAGACGATGTCGCCCGCGGAGCTATCCGCTTCAGCCTCGGGCGGCAAAATACCGCCGATCAGATCGACACGCTGCTCAGTGTGCTTCCTGACGCTGTCGCGAGATTGCGTTCATTGAGGCCAATTTCGTAAAGAAAAAGAAAAATGACCCGCCGCTTTCGCGACGGGCCATTCGGTTGGTGTCACCGTGGTACC
>DAORTR010000108.1:0-8299 GCA_035432765.1 Pyrinomonadaceae bacterium | reverse complement strand
TTTGCCCTATGAAGGTAATGACAATATTCGGGACGCGTCCCGAGATCATCCGCTTGAGCCTTGTCCTGAATATGCTCGATCAGCATTGCGAGCATGTGACCGTCCACACGGGACAGAACCATCAGGAGAATCTAAGCGATATCTTCATTCGCGAACTCGAGGTACGGACGCCGGACGTCGCTCTCGGCATCAAGTCCTCTTCGTTCGCAGACCAAGCCGGCCAGATCCTTGCCCGGTGCGATGAGGCCGTTGAACTCCACAAGCCCGACCGCATTTTGATCCTCGGCGACACGAATAGCGCTCTTTCGGCCATCACGGCCGCTCGTCGCGGCATTCCTGTCTTTCATATGGAAGCGGGAAACCGCTGCTTCGACGACCGTGTTCCCGAAGAGATCAACCGTCGCATTATCGACCATTCGAGCAATATTCTGCTGCCTTACACACATCGCAGCAAAGAGAATCTGCTGAGAGAGGGAATCGAACGCGATCGGATATTTGTTACCGGTAACCCGATCTTCGAGGTTCTCGAGTATTTCGGGCCGAAGATCGAAGCAAGCGACGCTCTCGAGAGGCACGGCGTGGCGCAATTCGATTATCTCCTCGTTACGCTCCACCGCGCCGAGAACGTCGATACGCACGAGCGGCTTGCAAGCATCTTCGAAGGCCTCAGCCGGACGGCCGAGCGTTACGGAAAGCCCTGCCTCGTCAGCGTTCACCCGAGAACCGCGTCAAAATTGACCGAGTTCGGGATCGCGCCGTCGAGCGACAAAGTTCGCCTTCTAGACGCAATGGGGTTTTTCGATTTCGTAAAGCTCGAAAAGAATGCCCTCGCCGTGCTGACCGACAGCGGAACGGTTCAGGAAGAATGCTGTATCTTCAAGATCCCGAACGTAACGCTTCGCGATGTTACCGAACGAGCTGAGACGATCGAATGCGGCAGTAATATTTTGAGCGGCGCAACTCCCGAAGCGATCATCTCCGCGGTCGAACTCGCTCTTGCACAGCCCGCCGCTTGGACCCCGCCGGACGAATACGTTGCTACAAATGTTTCGAGCACGGTGACCAAGATAATGCTTGGATATCATAGCCAACGGAAGCATCATTCGTAGATCGAAACCTCAAGTGAACAAGCGGGAGATGCGACCTCGAATATTGATTTTTTGCGACTACTATCTGCCGGGATTCAAGGGCGGCGGCGGGATGTGGTCGGTCGTGAACCTCGTCGATCGATTCAAGGCGAAGTATGACTTTTTTATCGTAACAAGGGACAGGGATCTTGCCGAGACGACGCCGTACAAGAACGTCGCCTCCGGCGAGTGGAACAAGGTCGTGAACGCCGAGGTATTTTACTTTAAGAAGGGCGAACTGACCGCAAAAAGGGTCGCTGAATTGGTTGCCGAGATCAAGCCCGAAGCGGTCTATCTCAACAGCACATTCAGCCTGCCGGTCCGTCGCTTTCTGTCGGCTCGACGCAAAAAGCTCATAGCTAAAGTTCCCGTCATTCTCGCTCCCTGCGGCGAGATGTCAAAAGCGGCGTTGGCTATAAAGGCCGTTAAGAAGGCACTCTTCTTGAAGTACGCAACGAAGGTCGGACTTTACAACGGCGTGATCTGGAAGGCATCATTCGATACCGATGCCGTCGATATTCGAGACGTTTTTGGAGCAAAGGTTGAAGTGATGACCGCGCCCGACCTTGTTCCCGAAAGCATCCTCCCGGACTATGCGCCGAGCTGGAAACCGGAGAAAAAACCCGGCAGCGTGAAGTTCGTTTATTTGTCCCGGATCTCGCCGAAGAAGAATCTTGCGTATCTTCTTGAAAGGCTTAAAAATGTCCGCGACGGCGCCGTTTCGCTTGAGATCATCGGCCCTGTCGATGACGAAGCATATTGGCAAAGATGTGAGGCGTTGATCAAAGACTTGCCGAAGAATATAGCGGTCAACGCTCTCGGCGCTTTTCCGAATCTGGAAGCATTGAGACTCGTCGCGAAGAGTCATTTTTTTGTGATGCCGACACTCAATGAGAACTTCGGTTATGTTTTTATCGAAGCTCTCGCTGCGGGCTGCCCGATATTGATAAGCGACAACACCGTCTGGACCGACATTGATGAAAGGAATGCCGGTTGGCAGATACCGCTCGATAAACCCGAAAGTTTCGTCGAAAAGATTAATTCGTGCATCGCAATGGACGCTCAGGTGTACTCGCAAATGTCGGACAGCGCGCGCCGATATGCTGCTGAATGGCTCGACCGCACGGAAATTAACGAAGCGACGGCGCTTGTGCTTACACGAGCGATCGAGGGCAAATGTTCACGCACAGATGCCCGATAAACTCGACTCGAAAATGACGTCTGAAACAAAGCCGAGACTCTGGGTCGTCTCGGAGCTTTACTATCCGGAAGTAACTTCGACGGGCTATTATCTAACGCAGATCGCTGAAGGCTTGACCGACACTTTTGACGTGAAGGCTCTTTGCGGCCAGCCGAATTATTCCGCCCGCGGAACCCGCGCGCCGAAGCGTGAAGTCCGCAGCGGCGTAGAGATCTTTCGCGCCGCCGGAACTACGCTCAACAAGAACGTAATATTCTTCCGTCTCGTCAATATGCTGACGCTCGGATTCTCGACGTTCTTCCTCAGCCTACGATTTTTTCGCAAGGGCGACCGAGTCCTCGTCGTAACGAATCCACCGACCACGCCGTTCGTCATTGCGTTCAGTTCGCTTTTTCGCGGCGCGGCTTATACGCTCTTGATCCACGACAACTATCCGGAGATCCTCGTTGCGGCCGGAAAGGCGGGCGACAAGAGCCTCATCGTCAAGTTTCTCGGTTTCTGGAACCGATGGCTCTACAAACACGCGGCTGGGATCATCGCCGTTGGACGCGATATGCGCGAGCTGCTCGAAGCAAAGACCAAAGGCCTCGATATTCCGATCTCCGTGATCCCGAATTGGGCCGAACTTGAAACGGTCGAACCGCGCCAGCGCTCTGAAAATGCTCTGCTCGATGAACTCGGGCTTTCCGATCGTTTCGTTCTGCTCTATGCGGGCAATATGGGTTACCCGAACGATATCGAGACGATTCTCGCAGCGGCAAAGATCATGAATGACGAACCTGGCAGTCGATTCCACTTTGTCTTTCTCGGTGCAGGCGTTAAGCTATCGCTCATAAAAAACTTCATTACGAAGAACGCTCTCTCGAATATTACCCTTCTCGATCCGAGGCCGCGATCCGAGCAGATCGTATTCTTGAACGCGTGCGACGCCGCGCTGGTCTCGCTCGTCTCCAAAATGAAAGGAGTATCGATGCCAAGCCGTACATACAACATCCTTGCGGCCGGCAAACCGATAGTCGCGATCACAGAATCGGGAAGCGAGGTGGATCTTGTGATCAAGGACGACAGTGTCGGCGTGAACTGCGAACCCGGTGATGTTGAAGCCTTGTTGGATGCATTACGCGATCTCGCTTGCGATTCCGGCGCATTGATCGCGATGGGCGAAAGGGCACGTGCGGCAGCATTGACGAAGTATTCCATCAAGACCGCGCTCTCGGCGTATCGGAGGGCGTTGCTCGGATGAACACCCAATATCTTTTGATCCTCGCCCTAGTCGCTGCCGCCGTATCTGCGGCGGGCGTTTTCTTTGTGCGCAGATGGACGCTTGGTAAGGGAATGCTCGACATTCCGAACGAGAGAAGTTCGCATTCGGAACCGACCCCGCGTGGCGGCGGCATCGTGATCGCGGTCGTTTCGCTTACGGCATACGTTCTATATTCCACTCTCTCACATTCGGCGATCTCGTTCGGATTTCTCGCCGGAGCCATACTCATCGTAGCGGTAAGTTGGATCGACGACGTTCGAGACTTGCCGCCATTTGTTCGGATCGCGGCGCATACGACTGCCGCCGCCTTGCTGCTCATCGACCGCGGATCTTATCCGCTCTTCTTCGGCGCACAGCAAACCGAACTCTCAACGACCTTGGAGTTCATCGTTTCGCTTCTCTTCATTGTCTGGCTCGTCAATGCGTATAACTTTATGGACGGCATCGACGGGATCGCCGGCGTTCAGGCATTAGCGGCCTCGGCCGGATGGTGTTTCCTTGGCGTGATCTCCGGCGAACCTGCGATCGCCGTTTTGGCGTGCGTCATTTTCGCCTCTGCGCTCGGATTTCTGCTCTTCAATTGGCATCCCGCAAAGATATTTATGGGCGATGCGGGAAGCGCGTTCCTGGGCTTCACGTTCGCAGGGATCGGCCTGCTTTCGATGCCCGATTCCGGGATCCGTAACATCGGCCTGCCGGTCGCATGCCTGCTTGTTTGGCCTTTCCTCTTCGACTCGTTCTATACGCTCACAAAGCGGCTCCTTCGGCGTGAAAAGATATGGCACGCTCACCGCGGTCACATTTATCAGAAGCTGGTAAGACGCGGCTATTCGCACGCCGCGGCCTCGACCTGCTACGGCATCTTGGCTTTCTCGATCACGGTCATAACCGTTACGATGCCGACCATCGGCCACAGCCTGATCCCTGCGTGGGTCGCCGCAGCTTTTGTTGGAATTCTGCTTCTCGGCATCGAACAGATGGTCGGCGTTCAAAGACATTCAAAATAATGGCAGCTTCCACCTACGGCCAAAACTTCATCTCATTCGGCATCGCATTGCGTTTTGAATCGCGGAACGCACGCCTTCTTCAAAAGGCGATCGCGACCGCCGACCGAGTTCTCGTCGGAAACCTGAACCCGACGCGAAAAAGGCCGGAGCATACGTTCGTCTTCGGACGCGACAAGGAACGCGGTTTCTTTGTTGAGCATAATGACGAATTGGCAACGTGCGGCGAGATCGAACGAGGGGTATTCAAATATTTTGACAGCTATCTCCGCGTACGCATCGGCGAATTCTGCCCGAACCGCGTTTTCGTTCATTCAGGCGTCGTCGGGATAAACGGCAAAGCGCTTCTCATTCCGGGGAACAGTTTTTCGGGAAAATCGACTCTTGTCCTCGAGCTCGTAAAGCTCGGCGGTGAATATTTTTCCGACGAGTTTGCGATCCTCGATGACAATGGCAGCGTGCATCCGTACGCTCGTCCGATAAATATGCGTACCGATGACGGGAAATATCGGCCATACACGGTCGATGTCGGCAAACCCGAAGAGTCCGGAAGGCGGAAGTTGCCCGTCGGTGCGGTTCTCTTCACAAATTACAAGGAAAATGCACGTTTTCGCCCTCAGATATTAAGCCCTGCCGAAGGCATTATGACGATAACTCCATTCACATTACCGATAAGAGTTAATCCGGCATACACCATTCGGGTGTTGCAACAGGTGATGGATAGTGCTTTAATTATTCGTTCAAAGCGAACTCACGCGCCTCGCTTTGCGCAAATATTGTTGCAGTACCTTTGCAAAGTTTTGTAAAATATAGCGTTTTGACGTTTTATATTACGTCTTTTTTATTGATTGGAGGATCTGAATGTCTGAATTGCAAACACCAAAAGCCCGCAAACGCGGACTTGTCGTGCAGGAAATGCCCGGCGAAATACTCGTATATGATACGGAAACGAACAAGGCGCACTGCCTGAACGACAGCGCTGCATTTGTTTGGACGTCCTGCAATGGTGTGAATACGGTCAGCGATATTGTCCGCGAGTTCGAAGCGAACGCCAAGGGAACTGTTACCCAGGATTTTGTTTGGCTCGCGATCGACCAGCTCAGCAGCAAAGGCTTGCTTGAAACAAAGATCGAACCAAAATTCAAAGGCAAAAGCCGTCGTGACGTGCTAAAGACCATCGGTTTAGTGTCTGTTGCGGCATTGCCGATCATCGCATCGCTCGCCGCCCCGCAAAGCGCACTAGCCGCAACCTCGTGCAATTGCTCGCGAGATTCAGAGTGTAACCTTGTCAATCAGGTGTGTCCCACTATGATGTGCGCTAACAGGGGTATGACCCCGGCGTTCACGTGTACCGGTTAACTTGCGATCGGACGACTTTCTCTTTTTAGAGGCGGCGATATGCCGCCTTTTTCTTTTCGGCTTCACGGCGAGTCGTGGTAACTTGATAGCAAGCCGATGCAATACGATCCCGATCAGGACGAAGACGAAGTCTTTGACGAATTCCGCTGGAGTACGATCTATCGCGCAACGCAGCAGAAAAAGATCGTCGAAGCCTTTCGTCTGTTCCGATCCGACGGCATCGAGCCGGTCCTGTTCAAAGGTTGGGCCATAGCCCGCGCCTTTCCCGAAACGGTGAGCCGCATTTCGTCCGACACGGACCTCGCTGTTTCTTCGGCAGAATTCAGGCGTGCCGAGGCCATCCGCACATCGCCTGCGGGCCGCAAACTCGTCATCGATCTCCACAATGAATTCTCCCGCCACGATTCGCTCGAATGGGAAACTTTATTCGCCAGATGCGAGACGACCGAGATCGACGGCGAGACGATCCGTATTCTCCGACCGGAAGATCACTTGCGTGTCGTTTGCGTACATTGGCTGATAGACGGCGCTCAGTATCGGGAAAAGCTTTGGGATATCTACTACCTCGTCGCGAACCGGCCGAAGGATTTCGACTGGCAAATGTGCCTCGACGAAGTTGAATCGAGACGCCGTCGCTGGATCGTTTGCGCGATCGGCCTTGCTGCAAAATACTTCGGCCTCGACCTTAGCGGGACGCCGATCTCGAACGCTGCCGAAACGCTCCCGAAATGGCTCATCGACCGCGTCGAGAAGGAATGGGCGTCCGAGATGAAACTCGAACCGCTCGACGCTCATTTCCGCAACCCTCGAAAGTTTCTGCTTCAGCTAAAGAAGCGTACGCCGCCGAATCCGATCGCGGCGACCGTCGATGTCGGCGGGAGCTTTGACTCGAGACTCAGGCTTCATTATCAACTCCACTCTTTCGGCCGCCGAGGCCTCGCGTCTATTCGCCGCTCGATATCGTATAATAGGCCGTAACGTGAAATCGACATCAGAAGTTATTTTATCGATCGAAGCAGGCGTACTTGGCGGAAGCGTCTCCATCAGAACCGAAGGCCGCGTGTTTTCCTATTCCGGCGGAACAGAATCCACACCAAAGGCCGAATTTCTTTTGCCGAGGATCGACGAGCTTATTCGGCAGGCTGCCGTCTCTCCAAAAGACGTCAAGCGGATCGTCGTCTCCGCCGGCCCCGGAAGTTTTACCGGCATACGCATCGGCATCGCGACAGCCTTGGGCTTAGCAAAAGCGGTCGGAGCATCCGTCAAACAACTTCCGCTTTTACCTGCGATGGCGTCTGCCGCAGAAGGCGTCGTCTGCGCCTCTGTGCCCGTCGGACGCGGAATGCTCGCGTCTCAGTTATTTGAGGTCGCCGCCGATTCGATCTCCGCGATAACGCCCGCATTTCTTCACGCATCGATCGATACTCTTCAAGCGAACATCGGCGATGCCGAGGTCGGATATTTTGTTTCATTGAAAGGCGTTGCTCATTTGGATGCGTCGGCGTCGAACACGATCGAGATCGCGAACTTTGCGGAGCAACTTATACTCGCTGCGGACGATTCGCGAATCGCTGAATCAGAACCGATCCTTTTATCAAAGCCCACAAATGTCTAAGCCGCACAGAATTCGCCCCGTCGAAGCCGCGCACATTGCGGCGTTGATCGAGCTTGGCACGGAGACAGGCCTGAGTCCTTGGGCAGCTCACGACTATCTCTCGGAAATCAAAGACAAGAATTCCGTAGTCCTTCGGCTCGAAACTGACTCAAACCGCACCATCGGGTTCATCGTCGGGCGGCTGATCACGGCCGCGGATGCCGACGGCGTCGATGCCGAGATATACAACATCGCGGTCTCGCCTCGACACCAACGAGAGGGGAACGGCCAACTGCTGTTCGATGCTTTTCTCGGCCATTGCAGGGAACGCACCGTAAGCCGTATATGGCTCGAAGTTCGCGTCTCGAATGAACAAGCGATCGCATTCTATGTCCATAACTCCTTTGTCGTTCAACACTTACGAAAAGGCCTCTATCGCGCTCCCGAAGAGGACGGCTTTCTGATGAGCCGCACGCTTTAGTCTCGCGTTATCAGATACTTTTTACTTGATTCGCAAAGCCTCTTACGCTAATATCAGGTTAAGCCCGACGCCAAAAGCGGTAATGGCCCGGACTCGGGCTTTAGACCATTGAAAAGTGAGGACAAACACGCTATGGATATGTCAGCAGCGGACCCTGTCCGCGACGAATTGCTAAAGACAAATCAGCAATTTCGCGAACTCGTTAATCAGCACGAAGAACACGAGAAACGCCTCAGTGAACTCCAGCATCTCAGCTTTCCATCAGACGA
>DAORTR010000107.1:0-8384 GCA_035432765.1 Pyrinomonadaceae bacterium | reverse complement strand
AACACATGTTGCACTAAATACAATGATACCACGCGTGTCAAGAGGTGTTTTTCGGTGATAATCTATGCTTTTCGTCAAAAAGCGACATCTCGAGCTCGTATGGGTCTTTAAAACCGATCCGGTGAATTTCTTGCATTCTGGAGAGAACAGGTTCTACGACGAGGCTTATCGTTGCTTTTTCGGGGGACAATTACAGCCAAGTGGTTGATTTTTGCATCCAATACACGGAAAATAGGCGGAGCGCTTCCTTGCAAGAGAAAGCCCGAGACGCGATTATTGCAACTTCGGCTTGTGCTTATCGTGTCTATTCTGCGGGCGAAGAGCCTCGAATTTTTTATACACACGCACCGAACTATATGAAAAGAATAGCGGTTTTCCGTACGACCTTGACGTTTGTCCTGCTTTTCGGACTTCTTTCGCCGGCGTTCGCCCTTGGCATCGGTGACGGCAAAAAGCACTTCAAACAGGGAATGAAGTACGAGGTCTCTGAGGAATGGGACAAGGCTTGCGAGGAATTTGCCCTCGCGGTCAACGAAAACCCGAAGAATCCGGAATACCGCCTTCATTTGCGCCGTGCCTTGTTCAACGCTTCGCAGATGTATATGAAGCGCGGAACGGCGGCGGCCGAGGAAAAGGATTTTGCCGGAGCGTATAACGCTTTTAGACGGGCGTATGGATTCGATCCGACCAATGAGCTTGCAAAGAGCGAGATGGAGCGAATGGTGCGTCTCCAGAAGGACGCAAATTCGCCCGAAGGAGCAAGTAAGACCGCGTCCGGACTGCCGGTGAAGCCTGCGGCATACGGCCCCAACGATGTTCAACTGCCGCAGCAGCTCGAGGTGCTCGGCGACGTTCCATTCCCGGCCGGCATCGATCTGACGTTCATCATTAAGAAGCTTGCTAAGGACCTTGACCTTAACGTCCTTTTTGACGCGGACTCAAGGCTTGATTCGAAAAAGGTCAAGATCGAACTCCATAACGTAACCGCGGCGCGAGCTCTCGACTATATTTTTCTGCAGGAAGGCTTGTTCTTTCAGAAGGTTGGGCCGCGGACGATCCTCGTTGCGAACAATTCGCGTCGAAATATTCTCCAGCAGCTTGTTCTCAAGACGTTCTATCTCGCGAATGCCAGCCCGAAAGACATCCAAAAGGTCATTCAGGGCGCCATTCCGGCCCAGGGCGGACGATCTCAGACGATCATCTTGACGGATGACGCCACGAACAGCGTTACGGTTCGAGACACTACGGAGAACGTACGCATCATCGGCAGGCTGATCAAGGCGCTTGACAAGGACAGGGCCGAGGTCGTGATGGACGTTGCGATCTACGAGGTGAACCGCGGCGACTTGCTCCAATTCGGCAATCAGCTTGGAACGGGCGGCGACAAAAGCACGCTCTTAAATCTTGGCGGCGTCGGCTTCCCGACGGCGCATCAAGGTTCGACCGGCCCGATCACGGACGGTTTGCCGTTCAAGGGTACCGATCTTTTGAGCATCGCGATCGGACTTCCGATCAGCTCGATCGCGGCTCTTCAAAGCAAGACGAACACAAAACTCGTCGCATCGACACAGATCCACGCATTCAATAACGAAGATTCGTCCGCGACGATAGGCCAGCGTGTGCCGGTGCAGAGCGCGCAATTTGTGACCGGTGCGGGTACAACGCAAGGGAACGGCGGCGTCGTTTCTAACGTGATCAACTACGAGAAGGTCGGTCTTTCGCTGAAATTCAAGCCGATCGTATTCCCGAATCAGGATGTACAGGTCGCGATGGAGATCGAGTCGAAAGATATCGGTGCAGGACCGGATCCATTCACGCCGATCTTCACCGAACGCACGATCAAAGGCACTGCACGCGTGCAGAATAACAAGACGCTTCTTCTTGCAAGCGTCGCGCAAAATAACGAGTCAAATGGCAGAACGGGTTTGCCGCTCTTAGGGCTGATCCCGATCCTTGGAAGGCTCTTTACCGCTCCGAAGAAGCAGAATTCGCAGGTCGATATCGTGATCGCGGTCACGCCGCGTGTGATTCGAGCTCCTGCCATTCTCCCGGAAGATCTTGTCGAACAGGACACGGGAAGTCTTGCGACTCCGACGAGCGGTCAGCTCGAAGCGATGCTCATCGAAGAGCAGCGTGAGGAGATGCTTGCCGCGGCCCGCCGCAGGCCGACGAATGTGGTGATCGACCTGCCGGATCAAAAGTCACCGCAGTATGTTCGCACCGATGCGACCGCTGAGAACCAAACGCCGGCGGCGACGTCCGCTACGGAGACAACGGCATCGACGGATGTGAAGAATTCCGTACCCGCGCCGTCAGATGGCGCGACTGCTCCGACGGTCAAGCCGATTGACAGTTCGGTTCGCACGCTGAAACTGACCGAGACCGCAGATCGCTCGGACAACTCGCTCTCGACCGTAGCCTTCAAACCTCTTAGCTCGTCCGCTTCGACCGCTACCATTAAGCTTGCGCCGCTCGGTGAATTGAAAACCGGCGAGAAGACGCGAATTGCCGCGGCATTTTCAAGCCCGGAGGCATTTCGGTCGGCGGTCATGGGAATTAAATACGATCCGACAAAGGTTGCGGTTCGGGGCATAACGCTTGGCGATGTGTTCGGCGCGAAAGCGAATTCGACCGTGATGCCGTTTCTTAACACGGACGGAAAAACGTATTTTTCGATGATCGCGAGCGATGATAAGGCAGTTGCCCAGACGGGCGTAATCGCGTACATCGAGGTCGAAGCTCTCGCTGACGGCGTTCCGCAGATCGCTCTCGACGGCGATATTTTGAACTTGATGACGGCCGAAGGAAAGAACATTCCGGTCGCGGTTTCGATGGAAGGGAAGTGAGGTTTTCGCAGCAAAAAGGGTATAGCCTTCTTGAGCTTGTCGCAACGCTCAGCGTGCTTGCGATACTCGTGATGGGGGCGATACCGCTTGCTCAGAATGCTGCAAGACGAGAGAAGGAAACGCGTCTTCGCGAGACGCTTCGAGACGTGCGGCGTGCGATCGACGAATTCAAACGCGATTCGCTCGGCGCGTGCCCGCAAGGAGCCGTCTCATCCGGAAATCGCACGCTTCCGGGCGGAAATATTCCCGTCGATCCGCGCAGCCGCGTCGTTATAGACGATTGCACGATCTTTACGACGGACAATATCGACCGATTTCCGCCGAGCCTTCAGATGCTTGTCGATGGCGTAAAGGTGCGGCCGAGAGGCGCTGACGTTCGTGGCGGACGCGGACTCGGCGATGACGATGAACAGGCGACCGACATCAACCAGAATAAAGAGCGTAAGAAGGTTTACTTGCGCGAGCTGCCGGTTGACCCGATGACGGGCAAGACCGAGTGGAAACTGCGTTCTTCTTATCAGGAAGGGGACGCTGACACGTGGGACAGCATTAATGTTTTCGATATTAGATCAACCTCCGATCAGGAGGCGCTCAACGGCGACAAGTACTCTGATTGGTGATGCTTAAGAAAATTGGCGGTCAAAAGCGGATGGGCGGCTTCTCGCTGCTCGAACTTATGATCGCGATGTTCATTCTGATCATTTTGATCTCGGTCGCGATACCGACATATCAGCGAAGCGTTCAGCACGCAAGGGAGACCGTGCTTCACGAGAATCTCTGGCAGATGCGCCGCGCGATCGACCAGTTCTATGCCGACAAAGGCCACCTTCCAAAGAGCGTCGATGACCTCGTAACTGAGAAATACCTTCGCGATCGCCCGATGGATCCCGTAACGGAATCGACCGATTGGACGGAAGTCCAAGGCGACGATCCGGCGGCAAGAGAAGGCGAGACCGGGCTTAAGGACGTAAAAAGTACGGCCGACGGTACCGACAGCAACGGTAAGGAGTATTCAAAATACTGATGTTCGAATTTCTTACTTCGCCAAATTATCCGAACGCCGGCCTCGGTATCGAAGAGCGTTCGATCACTGCCGTCTCGCTCGAAGGCGGCCGCGGCAGCCTTCGCATCAAGCAATGCGGTTCCGGCGCGACGCCCGCGGGTTCGATCACGGGCGATTTTTTCGAACGGAATATTCTGGACGAATCTGCATTCATACGCTGTTTGGAAGATACTCTTGCGGCGGCAGGCTTACTGAATCAGAAGCGTTGGTCGGTCTCGCTGCCGGGAAGTTCGGCCCGCACGGCGATCGTTACGCTTGAGGCGGAACCGTCGTCGAAGCAGGAATGGCAGGAGATATTCGACTGGAAGGCCGAGCAGACATTTGGCATCGCGGCGTCAGAGCTTCGTATGTCGCGAAAGAAGATCTCGAACGATGTTGAAGGCAGGTCGCGCTACTTTACGACCGCGATTCGTCTCGCCGTTATTGACGAATACGAGAGCATTTTTGAACGGTTCGGAAGGCGTGCAGGATTGGTTCTGCCGCGTGTCATCTGCGAGGCAGCGTGGCTCTACCACGCATCCGCCGGTGATGCACTGTTATTGAGCGCGCAACCTGGCGGATTTTCGGGCCTTCTGCTGCGCGGAAATGAACCGGCGGTCGTTCGCTCTGTAACGTGCACGCCGGCCGAGGCCGGCAATGAGATATATCGGTTGCTGATGTTCTATCACGACAGGTTCGGAGGCGTCCTCGAGAACATTCTGCTCATCGGCGAGGAGATCGCACGCAATGACGTTCTCTCTGCGGCGGCAGAGGCATTCGGCCGCGAGATCGATGTTATGGACGCGGCGGACGTCGGCCTCGACCTATCGGGAACGGGACTCGCCTTCGATGTTCTGGCCGCGCCTGCGGGACTCGCCTCGCTAAATTTTGGCTCGAAGGCGGCGGCGAGAGTTGCGGCCTGAAACCTTTTTTCGCAGAATACCGTAAGTACCTATTGAATATGACTTCTGCCTCGATCAGCTTTACACAGGTCGCCGAGCTCTCGGATACCGAGCTTATTGCGACCTCGCTGCGCGGAGGCAACGATCATTTCGAAGAGCTTGTGCGAAGGTATCAACGGCCGATCACGGGCTACATCTACCGAATGCTCGGCGACTTCGAATCATCGCTGGACGTAACACAGGAAGTCTTCATTAAAGTTTACAATTCGCTGAGCAAATACAGCTCGGACTATAAATTCTCTACTTGGCTCTATCGTATCGCTCATAATGCGGCGATCGATCATATACGCCGAAATTCAGTTTCGACGCAAAGTATCGAAACCGAGAATGATGAGGGTTCGTTCGAACTTCAGCTTGAATCGAAGGCTCCGAACCCGGAACAAGAGCGCGAGCGAAGCGAATGGCGGAAAGAGATCGAATGCGTTGTACGCTGTCTGCCGCCTGCATATCGCGATCTGATCGTCCTGCGGCATTCGCACGATCTGAGTTACGACGAGATCAAGGACATTACGGGGCTGCCGCTTGGGACGGTAAAGAACAGGCTCTTCCGCGCACGCGAAATGATGCGCGAACTTTTTGTTAAACGAGGCTTTGACGGGATCTAATGACGAGCGTACTCGACTGTGAAAACTTCGACCTTGCCGGCTATGTTGACGGTGAGCTTGATGCGTACGCCGACCAGGCGGTCGAGAACCACGTTGCGGCTTGTTCGTCGTGCCGCAGTGAATTGAACGCTCAGAAGCAGTTCTTGCGAATGCTTGAGACTGGCCTTCGCGAACCGGATAATGACCTCGAACTGCCGAATGATTTTACGAAGAAGATCGTAACGACCGCCGAGAATCATGTCGTTGGGCTGCGTCCGTGGAAAGAACGCTTTAACGCCGTCTTTATCGTCAGTTCGCTGCTTCTTTTCTCGCTCTTCATCCTGGGCGCAGAAGGTATGGAGTTATTCGGCTCGGTCGGAGCTCTCTTTCAAAAGATCGCGGCGGTCGGTTCGTTTGCTACGCAGATGGCATATTCATTCCTGATCGGCGTCGTCGTGCTGGTACGATCGTTCGTTCACATCTTGACACCTGCGGGCGAGGTTATGGCGATGCTTGGATTTCTCGGAGCGGCCGGCCTGCTTTTCCTGGCTGTGAAGATCATACCGTTCCGCAAGATCCTGCGTCCTCTTTTCTGATCCGTGAGAAGTAATTTCAGATCCCAAACTCTAGGCGCTAGGCGCCGAAGGACGATGTTCAGCGTCCTGCTTATACTGCTCGTCGGCGCGGCCTTGTCGAAGTCCGTATTCGCGCATCCCGAGATATCAGTTTCCGAAGACCAAAAAATGATCACGGTCGGCGACGCTCCCGAGCAGGAAGTGTATGCCTTCGGAAAATCCGTTACGGTTCGAAAATGCGCGAAGGGAGTCCTCGCGGTCGGCGGCGATGTCGTCATTGAAGGCCGCATAGAAGGCGACGTTGCGACGATCGGCGGAAATGTCCTTCAAAAACACGACGGATATGTCGGCGGAGACATAATCGTGATCGGCGGATCGTATAAGTCGGAGGCCGAAAAGCCTGCCCGCGAAGACGGAAAGCAGACGGTCGTCTTCGGAATGCTCGAAGAACAGTTGAAAGATATTATTCAAGATCCGTCGAGTCTTCTATCGCCTTCGGTCTCGCTTAGTTTTTTTGCGCAAAGGCTTGTCCTTGCACTCATTTGGTTCATTATTTCGATCGTTTTTTCGACGATCGCCCCGGGCGCCGTCGGCCGCGCAGCCGCGAAACTCAATCTCACGCCGGTCAAGATATGCGCCGTCGGTGCAGGCGTTTTTACGGCCGCCGGCATTGTTGTTATAGCAAGCGCAATGATGCTCCCGAACTTCCTCGCGGCGGCGGCGATCGGCCTTTGTATGCTCCTTTTGCTCTTTGGCTACGTATTCGGCCGTATCGCGCTCCACGTTTCTTTGGGTAAATGGATCCAAAGGACCACATTCCCTGACAACAATCGCTCCGAAACGCTTGCGATCTTGACGGGCGTCCTCGTTTGGACGCTTGTCCTCTCGCTGCCTTTCATCTGGCCAATTGCCTTGTTTGCAACATTTGCGTTCGGCATCGGCCTGATAGTTTTGGCTGCATCAAAGGCAGAATTCAGCCGAATTTAGGCGAAACGCCACTCTCTTTTGCAATCTTTGCGCAAGGTTGACACAACTTTACATAAAGGGTCGAACCTTATTGCTAGTATTAACGTCATACCCTTTTATTAAGGGAAGGACTCAATATGACGCAGAACGCAATCATATCTATTTTTATACTTCTGATCAGTGCGCTCGTTTCGCAGGTTTTCGGACAGACCGTCGATCCGATGAAGCCCGTCTTGGTACGTGGCGATGTAACGGCGGTCGCGAGCGATTCCGCTACGCTGAATGCGAATGGAAAGACGGTCAAGGCTGAGTTTTCCGACAAGACGGAATACAAAAAGATCGCTCCGGAACTGAACCCGCGATCCGCGACCGCTTCGAGCCTTGCAGACATCAAGATCGGCGACAAACTCATCGTCTCGTGCCTGATCAAGGCGGACGGCGGATGCAACGCGATCCGCAGCTATTTGGTCAGCAGTGCCGAACTTTCTGCAAAAGAGGCAAAGGAAACTGCGGAGTGGAAGACACGCGGTATCTCAGGAAAGGTAGAGTCGATCGACGCGATCAACCGAACCGTAACGATCAAGGTGAGCGGTCTGATGAACTCTCAGTCGATCGTGATCTCCTTTAAGCCGAATGCAGAGTTCTTGCATTATGCGGATGATTCTGTCCAATTTGCGGACGCGAAGCCGACAGATTTTCTGGGCGTCGGCGTCGGCGATATGTTGAAAGCCGTCGGTGACCGCGGTGCCGACAACACGACGTTCACGGCCGAAAAAGTTCTAGTTGGTTCGTTCCGGACGATCGCGGGCACGGTCAAATCCGTTGACGCCGGGAAAAACGAGGTTGTCATTGCAGATTTTTCTACGGGCAAGGACGTAACGATCTCGACGAGCAAAGTAACTACATTCAAGCGCTTTCCCGCAGAAGACGCCGAAAGGCTTGCAGGAATGCAGGCGGCGATGCGCAACGGCGGTCAGGGCACCGGCGCTGCTGGGCAAGGCCGGACTCCGGGTGCCGGAACGCCTCCGCAGGGTGGCGGGCAGCGTCCGAGCGGAATGAACGGCGGCCAGCGTCCTAATGGAATGAATGGCGGCGCACGCGGCGGCGTTGACGAAATGCTTGACCGTTTTCCCACGATCACAACGGCCGATCTCAAACCGGGCGAATCGATCGCGGTTTCGAGCACAAAAGAAAATGCTTCGGGGCACGTTACTGCATTCAAATTGCTTGCGGGCGTCGAGCCTTTCCTTCGCCTCGCACAGATGAGCACGTCTCCCGGGCGTGGTAATCGCGGCTTGGACGGTTCGTTTACGATCCCGGGCCTCGACAGCAGCGGATTCTAATATTTTTTACTGATTTTCATTCATACGATTCATATGGACTACATAAAGAAGATAACTCTGCTTGGC
>DAORTR010000106.1:0-8614 GCA_035432765.1 Pyrinomonadaceae bacterium | reverse complement strand
ATTTCCGCTCGACGATCATCGCGGCCCTTGCGATCCCGACGTCGATCATCGCGGCCTTCGCATTGATCGCGGCGATGGGATATTCGCTCAATCAAATGACGATGCTTGCCCTGACGCTGATGGTCGGCATTGTCATCGATGATGCGATAGTTGTGCTCGAAAATATCTATCGGTTCGTCGAAGAGAAGGGAATGGATCCGTTCAAGGCGGCGGTCGAGGGAACGCGCGAGATCGGCCTTGCGGTGCTTGCGACCACGCTATCGCTGCTCGCGGTGTTCATTCCGGTCGGATTTATGACGGGCATCGTCGGACGCTTTATGTCGTCCTTCGGCCTAACGTCCGCGGCGGCGATCGCGGTGAGTTTGATCGTATCCTTCACGCTTACGCCAATGCTTGCGGCTCGCTGGATCAAGCCGAAAAAGAAACCGAATGATCCGTTGCCGCCTGAGATCGGCGACGATCCGACGGTCGCTTACGCGGTCAGTCACGAGACGGACTCAAAAAGCGGTTGGCTCTACGGCAAGGTCGATACGGGTTACACATTTTTGCTGCGCCTCGCAATGCGGCATCGTTGGGCTGTCGTCTTGATCTGTATCTTGACGGTCGCTTCGATCTATCCACTGTATAAATACGTCGGAATGGCGTTCTTGCCGGACGAAGATGAATCGAGCTTTCAGGTCAACGTACGCGGACCGCAGGGAACTTCACTTGCCGCGACGCAGACCATAGTCGATCGTATCGGCCGAGATATCAAAGAAAAGGTTCCCGGGCTTTTGAATTCAACGGTGAACGTCGGCGGGTATGGCGGCGGCGGAAGCGGAAATTCCGGTACCGTCAGCGTCAATCTTGTGCCCGTAAAGGAACGCAAGCAGAGCCAAGCGGAGCTGATGGGAATGGTCCGCGGTATGGTCAAGCCGTACTCGAATAAGGACTGGCGCATCAACGTCTCGGCGGCTTCCTCGATCGCTCAAGGTATCGGCCTGGGCCGCGGCGGATCGGGCATCGGCTATTTCATTTCGGGCCCCGATATGGATCAGTTGAACGCCTACGCAGATCAACTCGTCGAAAAAATGCAGCAGGATCCGACGTTTCGCGATCCGGATAATTCGGTCGATGCGGGAACGCCGGAAGTGCGTTTCGTGATCGACCGCGTGCGCGCTGCCGATCTTGGGGTTGACGCCGGGAATATTGCCCGTGCGCTGAATATCGCGGCCGCCGGCCAACGCGTTTCGACATTTAGCGAAGGCACAAAGCAGTACGACGTGATGGTTCAGGCGGACGAGCAATTTCGCCGCACGCGGGAAAATTTACGGCTATTTACGGTGAGTTCTTCCAAGGGCGAACCGGTTCCACTGGATCGTCTTGTAACCGCGCAGGAGTCGCTCAGTCCATCGTCGATCCAACGCCTGAATCGTCAACGTGTCGTTACGATCTCGTCCGGCTTGCCGCCGAACGCATCAGAATCCGACGCGTTGGCGCACCTTAAAGAGCTTGTTAAGTCTTTGAATATGCCGCCGGAATATTCGAGCGGCGTTACCGGACAGTCGAAGGAACTTGAGCGTGCATACAGTTCGTTCATGCTCGCGTTCTTACTTTCGTTCGTCTTTATGTATCTCGTGCTGGCGGCGCAGTTCGAGTCGTTCATTCACCCGATAACGATCCTTTTGACGCTGCCTCTTTCGGTGCCTTTTGCGTTGCTCTCGACCGCGGTCGCGGGGCAGACGTTGAATATATTCTCGGCGCTTGGCATATTGCTGCTTTTCGGCGTCGTAAAAAAGAACGCAATTCTGCAGATCGATCACACGAATTCGCTGCGCGCAAAAGGAATGGCGCGGTACGACGCGATCATTCAAGCCAACCGCGACCGTCTGCGTCCGATCTTGATGACGACGATCGCACTCGTCGCAGGGATGATACCGCTCATCGTCGGAACGGGAGCAGGCGCGGCGACGAACCGCTCGATCGGGATCTTGGTCGTCGGCGGACAATCTTTGTGTCTGCTGTTGACGCTCTTGACAGTGCCGGTCTTCTATTCGCTGTTTGACGACGCTGCGAAGACGACGCTTTGGCGGAGGATCGCGAGCCCGTTCCACAACCTAGTGCAAAAACTTCGCAGGAACAAGGACGATATTTCGGAGGAGTCGATCAAGCAGTCGTGACGAAACTCCTCCTAAAAACTATTGTGCCGCTAGGCGCGGCTGTTGTTCTATTTTCGGCATTTTCAGGAGTGCTTGGCCAAACTCCGAGGCCAACTCCAACACCGGACGATAGACCGCCTGTTCAGCCGACGTTTTCCGTGCCGCAGCGTCCGCTGCCCGACGCGACGCGTGTCGGCGTAGTCGCAGGGACGGAATTGAGTTTAAGTCTCGACGACGCCATTGAGATGGCGCTCAAGAATAACAATGACATCGGCGTTTCACGCGCCGGCACAAAGACGTCGAATCTCGATCTTTTGGGAGTAAAGGGAGCGTACGATCCGTTGGTAGCGAGTACGAACTTTTACGAGAGCGTTTCGGTTCCGACGGCCTCGGCGATCGGCGGTGCCGTCAACGGCTCAGTTACTACGACAAGGACGTCGAATAACATCAGCATCGACGGCCTCGTGCCGCTCGGCGGCGCGTCGTACTCAGCCGTTTTCAACTCGTCGCGAAATACGACAAGCAACACTAACTCGTTCCTGAATCCGCAGTTTCCGTCGAGTTTGAATTTCAGCTATACGCAGCCGCTTCGCAGAAATCGCTCGATCGACGCGGCTCGACGGAATATCCAGATCGCAAAGAAAAATATCGAGATCAGCGAGACGCAGTTGCAGACCGAGGCAATGAACGTCGTCAACACAGTAGAGCAGGCATATTGGGACCTCGTTTATGCGATGAGATCGATCGAGGTGCAGACAGACACACTCAAACAGGCTCGGGCGCAGCTCGAGAGCAATTCGCGAATGGTCGAGAAAGGTGTTCTTGCTCCGATCGAGATCGTGGCGGCCCGCGCCCAGATCGCGACATTCGAGCAAAATGTGTACGAAGCTCAGGAATCGGCAACTCGTGCTGAGAATACGCTCAAGACACTTATCCTTGCAGAACGATCGGCGCCCGAATGGGACAGGCCGATCACGCCCGTTACGCCGACGGCGGTCGCGGTCCCGCAGATCGGGCTTGAGATCGCGAAGATCGAGGCTTTTCGGAAGCGGCCTGAAATTGCGGAGTTTCAACTCAGGCAGGATCAGAATTTGATCGATCAGCGGTTCTATAAGGATCAAAAGAAGATGCAGATCGATCTGGTCGGCAGTTACACGACGCAGGGCCTCGGCGGAACACAAACGCCGGCAGCGATCAATCCGGCAACGGGTTTGAGCCGGGTGCCGCCCAATCTCGTCGGCGGATATTTTACGTCTTTGCGGAATCTGCTAGGGCAGGAATATCCTACGTATCGTGCGAGCCTTGTCTTCTCATTTCCCTTGGGGAATCGTGCCGCGCGAGCGAATTACGGCAAGACGCTTGTCGCCGCAGATAGTCTCGAAAAACAACGCGCCGCGCGCGAACAGACCGTCGAGGCGGAAGTTCGCAATGCGCTGCAATCCCTTCGTTCGACCGAAGCTCGCCTTAGCGCCGCCACGTCCGCCCGCGAGGCCGCAGAAGAGCTTTACAACAGCGAAGAGCGTCTCTTTCGGGGCGGCACAAGCACGTTCTATCTCGTCTCGCAGAGACTGCAAGACCTTGTCGTTGCACGCGGCCGCGAACTTGCGGCTCGAACCGACCTTAATAAAGCGATCGCCGGATTCAACCGCGCGACGGGCACGATCCTCGAAGTCCACAACGTAACCGTCGGAAAATAGACCGAAACTGAAAAGCTTTATATACCGCTTCAGCGCCCGGCAAAGCAGGTGATCAAGAATCGGACCTTCAAACGAAAGTTTATTGTCCCTTGACGGTCTTTAGGTCGGCGCTGCCGCCGGTGAATTTCCACTTGCCGTCCTCTTTTACCATTTCGAACGGGGTCCATTTCCCATAGTCGCCGCCAAGGATCTCGACCGTTGCCCTATTGCCGTCAATCCGTTCATTGCGTACTTCCATCGGTTTTTCGGGGATGTTATCGAAGTCAGCCATGTAGGTCGCCAGATCTTTTGCGCCGTCTTCCTTCATCGCCTGCAGATTCCTCGCTAGATACGCGGCTGAACATACATCTTTTAATGCCGCAGAATTCTTGGTTCTAAGGGCGTCGTAGTAAGCGTGTACGACGGGAGCGAGCGTCGGCGCGTCATTGATCTTGTCGCCGACGGGCTTTACGGTGGTGCCGGCGGGCGAATTCGCTACAACATTAGTGTTTGCAGAGTTCGTAGAATTTGCTGCGGTATTATTCGAACCGACGTTCGCATTCGAATTCGTGTTCGCCGCAGGCCCGCCGCAGGCCGCAAAAATTAAACCGGATAAAGTGATAATTACTGAACCGAAGTGAAATTTTCTCATATAATGAAACCGTCCAAATCAATTGGAATATTAGAAGTATAGATAATCTGATATGTCAGCCAAAACAGCCGAAACGCATCTTTCGCGACTCTACCTGATCGAGGGCCTTCCCGAACCGCTTACAACGGCGAGTTCGCATCTGCAGTTGTTTGACGGCTATATACCGAATACGCGGATACGAATACGCAGCGTTCGCGACCCGTATTCAAAGACTTGGACACGTACCCTTCAACAGGTCTTTTTGTCGGAAGAGTCCGGACATCCGGCGGTTAAGTCCTCTGAATTTCACCTGAATGAGGCTGAATACGAGGCGTTGTCCGGCCTTGAGGGGCTAGAGATCCGTAAGAATCGATATTTTCAGGAATTTGACCGCTCGAAGATATTGTTCGACATATACCTCGGAAAGCTCCAAGGGTTGAGTACGGCAAGTTTCGAATTTGCTTTGATGGAAGATCTTGATGCGTTCGAGCCTCCGCCTTTTGCAAAGATCGAAGTTACGGGAAGCGCGTTCTTTTTAGGAACGAATCTGGTCGAAAAGACATTTGCGGACGTCCAAGACGAGATCCGCGAGCTGATCGACGGCTAGTGCGTTCTGGCGGCAAGCGGTACGCTTCGTTCGAGCGACGCATATATCTGCAAGTAGATCTGCGTTTCACGCGGGATCAGATTCGTCCAATTATCACCGCCGCGTCGGATGTAGCCCGCAAGCCGTGCAGGGTTCGAATTATAACCCGCGGCCATAAGGTCTTCCTGGCGTGCGATGCCGTCGGCCATTGCCTGTGAAACGGTCGCATTGCTCGACAGGTCATTCCACGTCATCTGCATATAGAGAAGCATCGCCTTTGTAGCGTTGACGTGGTCCTGCATACCTTCAACAAAATCGGGCATCAAGCTCGCTTGCGGAAAGCGCGCGCGCACCATTCTGTATGTCGAGGGGATCATCTGCACCATTCCGCCTGCACCGGCCGAGCTAACAGAATATCGATAAGTTTGACCTTCATTCAATGCATAGAGCGTGAAAATATCATTAAAGATATTCGGCTGAGGTTCGTTGCGGAATCGCCAATGATCGACGTGCTCGACGGTGGCGAGACGCTCGGCGATGTCGGCGACCTTCGGTTGAATAAGATACCCGGAATGCTTGAGTTTTTCGCGTGCGACCTCGATCGTATTGCGAACGTAAAATCTGCCCGCACCGATAACGTCGGGCGTGATAATGCCCGGATGGGTCGAAACATAATATGCCGTCTCAATGAACCGATCGTTGCGTACGACCGGATATTGGATCAAGAGCGGAAGCTTTGCGCGGCCGGACTGATCGGTCAGAACGATCGGCGTATTAACGCCGTTCGCACGTACGTTTCGAAAGAATAATGTCGAACCGTCGGTGGAGATCGCGGTGCTGGTCGTGTTCTTTGCAAGGAATGCATCCTTTGAGAGAGAAACGAATTCGATCTGACGGGTACGTTCGTCGATATATGCGATCTTTACAAAATAGATCGGGTCAGTGCCGACAGCCTCGGTACTTCCGATGGTGACGGGACGAGACTGCATTTCACGTTTAGCCTCGGCGATACGCGACTTGATCTGCGAGAAACTTAATCCGTCGTAGGTAACATTCGTCGCCGCCGGCGAGGTCGCCAGGAACGTCGGAGGAGTTGTCGTCGATGTGTCGCTCGGACGGGCGTTGCCGACAATGATCGGCGTAGGCGTTGAAACTACACGGGGCACGGGCGTTGGCGCCGGCCTTAACGTCGAAGTTACGACGACCTTTGACGTTCTAGAATTGCTCTCCTCATTATTCGATTGGGCGAAGGCCGCAGCGGCAAGCGTTAAAACGAGTATCGAGGAAAATGCTAATTCTTTTTTCATTTTTAAGATCGAGGAGTGATTGTTAGATCCTTATATAAAACTCACCGCCTGTCGCAATGGATTTTGGCGACGACTATCTTTAGATTCGCTCAAGCGCCAAGGTGTTGTCAATTATTTTCGAAAATTTTATTGCATATACAAAAATCTCTTATGTTTAAGAGTGAGCAATTTGGCGGTCGAATTTGGTAATCTCTATATTTCGCGGATCCCCGCGATTGCCATTTATGGGAAAGCATTTTGGAACAGACGGCGTTCGGGCGCGCGCAGGTGAATTTCCGCTCGATGACGCCACGGTGAGCATCATCGGGAGGTCTCTGGCTCGGCATTTCGAAGAACGCCTCGGCCGAAAGCCGCGATTTATTTCGGGGCGCGATACGCGCCGATCGGGACAAGCGATCGAAGGCGCGATCCACGCCGGTGCCGTTGCCGAAGGCGCTCAAATCTCTTCGGCCGGAGTGATAACGACGCCAGGCGTTGCGTTCCTCACGGGAGCGAGAGGTTACGACGCGGGCATCGTCATAAGTGCATCGCACAATCCTTTTGAGGACAATGGGATAAAGGTCTTCCTGCCGAGCGGAAAGAAGCTCGACGGCTCGATCGAGGAACTTATCGAAGCCGATATCGACGCGGGCAGGATCGAGCCTGTCGCGCGGGTCATTCCGAACGAGGATCTTGTTGACGGGTTCGACGAGGAATATCTCGAACACCTTCGCTCAGCCGCGACCGGAACCTCGCTTGCCGGACTTTCGATCGTCCTAGATTGCGCGAATGGTGCCGCGCACGATCTTGCGCCGACGCTCTTTCGCAGCTTGGGAGCGGAACTGACCGTGATCAATGACGCGCCAGACGGTCGGAACATCAACAAAGACTGCGGCTCGCTTCATCTCGAAGCTCTCGCTGCCACGGTCGTCGAGACCGGGAGTGATGTCGGTATCGCCTTCGATGGCGACGCCGATCGCGTGCTTTTTGTCGATCGAAAGGGCGATATCGTCGATGGCGACGCGACGCTCTGGATCCTCGCGACCGAGATGGCCGCGGGCGGCAGGCTCGCGAACAAAAAGGTCGTTGCGACCGTGATGAGCAACATCGGCCTCGAGATCGCGTTTAGGACAAAGGGAATTGAGCTTATTCGTGCGAAGGTGGGCGACAAGTACGTCCTCGAGGAACTGCTGCGGACGAATTCTGTGATCGGCGGCGAGCAATCGGGACACATCATCTTCCCCGAACGCAGCCTCGTCGGCGACGGCATGGCGACGGCGGTATTGACGCTAACATCGCTTGCGCGTCGCGGAATTTCGCTTGACGATGCGGTCGGTGAGTTTCGGCGATATCCGCAGATCCTTGTGAACGTCGTTGTCAAAGAAAAGCGTCCGTTCGACGAGGTGCCTGCGATCGCGGCGGCGGCGGCAGTGCTCGAGAAAGAGTTGGATGGCAACGGACGCCTCCTCCTGCGGTATTCCGGTACGGAAGACCTTGCGCGCGTGATGATCGAAGGCGCGGACCAAAGCGACATCGAAGAGCGGGCAGCGGCCCTCGCCGAGGTAATACGAGAGAATTTGGGATGAGAGCGGCGAATACATCGACAGGCCTTTTGGATACGATCTGCGTCGGGCATGGAAACCTCGATGCGGCGGGAGCGTTCGTGCGGGAGCGGGTCGGCGGGTCGGCGAATCGCATCTTTATCGTCTCCAACCGAAAGGTCTTTAAGCTTTATGGCGGGACGGTCGAAGATAGTCTCAAGGCGGAAGGATTTGCGACCGCCCTGGCATTAATCGGCGATGGCGAGAGGTACAAAACGCTCGCAACTGCCGAAAATGTCCTAGCCGAGATGGCGGCCGCGCGAATTGAACGCACCGACGCCGTTCTTTCGCTCGGCGGCGGCGTGGTCGGCGACCTCGGCGGATTCGCCGCCGGAATTTATCTTCGGGGCGTCAAACACATTCAGATGCCGACGACCTTGCTCTCGATGATCGATTCGTCCGTCGGCGGAAAGACGGGCGTAAACGCTTCGTTCGGCAAGAATACTCTCGGCGTATTCCACGCTTCGACGGGCGTCTTTGCCGATGTCGATTGCCTGAAGACTTTGCCGGAACGCGAGTTCGTCGCGGGCGGATGCGAGATGGTCAAACATTCGGCTATCGCCGGCAAAGCGTTGCTAAAACGCACGAAAACTTACTTTTCGCGGCGAACCGAAGCTGCTTCGGGCGAACTCCTCGCAGCCTTAGTACGCGATAACATCGCGTTCAAGGCAAAGATCGTAGAACAGGATCCGTTCG
>DAORTR010000105.1:0-8648 GCA_035432765.1 Pyrinomonadaceae bacterium | reverse complement strand
GAAATATTGATCCGACTTTCTACAGGTTCCGCTTCGCTTCACCTGTAGCTATCAAAATCGCCGCGTGCTCCGCACGCTCGAAGCCAGCGAATTGCCACGGCTTTTAAGCCGTGGAATAAGGTCGTGTTCCGATCTCGGAGGCGGCTTGCCGCCGACGAGACACAGCCCGACCGCATTTAGCTTTCGCCCGCTCTGGCGGGCTCCGCGAGACGCGGCTACTTCTTGATCAGGACGACGGGGGATTGTTCGGCATCGCGGATCTTTCCGTAGAATGCACGGACCTCGGTGTACTTCTCGGCCGGGATGAGCGTGCGTTTTGTTTGATAGTGGCGTTTATAGACGAGCTGCTGGCCGTTGACCTCATAGCTTGTGCGGTAGGTGCCGAATTCGGTCTTTAGGTCGAGAGGTTCGGGCGTTTCATCCACGACAAAGCCGGCGGGCAGATCGAATGTCGCAGTCTCGATGACCGTTGTCTCATCGAGAGAAATCGGTGCGGTCCTTTTCGGTTCGTTGAAGGCAGTGCCAGAGCGGCGGCCGACGAAAGCCGGTTTGAAGGTCATCAGACGGCTCTGCATCAACTGTGCGTAAGCCGGTGCGGTGAAATCAACGCTCAGATCGAATGACGCGTCGGCAAACGCATCCGTCGTCTTGTAATCGATCAGCTGAGCCGCGGTCGAAGCCCGTGTAAGCCATCTTTCTAGTGTTTTACGATAATCGCTGCCTGATTCGCTGCGGAATCCGGCACGCTCGGATGTCGCCGTCTGACCGATAGAATGTTCGCGGATCTTGCCCTTGAGATCGCCGGTCGGGCTAAGGCTCAGAGCGAGTGTCCGCTCGAGTTTGTTATCCTCGGCGGGCAATAGCGGCATACGCAAAAGGCCGCCGTTGTCGCCGGCGATAATGACCGCGAGACTGTTCTGCAGATAATCCGGCAGATCGCCGACGGGCGTGTAAGAGTCGGTCGCATCGAATATGAGCAGACGGCCGAGTTTCGGGTCGGTGAGAACCGCGGGCGACTTCGTTGCATCGCTCACCTTGACGGCGATTATGCAGTGATTGAACTGCTTCGGCGAGGGCCATGCCTCGCGAACGAAATCGGGGTCACCGCTGTAGATCACGATCGGATATGCGTCGATCTTCAAGGCCTTCAGCATTGCACGCATCAGGTTCGCCTTGTCTTTGCAATCGCCGTATCCGCGTGCGAGCACGATCGAGGACGCTCGCGGTTTGTAGCCATTACCGTAGCCGACGCCGATATCGATCGAGATGTACTGCAAGTTCTGCACGAAGGTCCCGATGGCCTGGATCATCTCAAGCTCGGTCTTTGCGTTGGCGGTCAGTTCTCGTGCCTTTCCGGCGACGTTATCATCGACGATGACCTGCGAATCATAGAAAGGCGTCGCCCATGTCGAGACGGTCTTCCAATCCGGAAAGGATCTGCCTTTTGCGTCCGCAGGGCCGTAGTTGACGGCGATGCGCGGAACGAGGTTGCCGACCGAAGGGCTCATCGGCTCCCAGGTGATCGGCTTGAGGTTGTTCATTTCCCACGTGTAGGTCGAACCCGACACCTGCGGTTTGATCTCCGGCGCGTTGAACGTAACGCTCGATGCCGTCCAGCTCGATGGAAGCTGGAGCGAATATCGCCCACGCAGGACCGGAAGCCGATCTTGGAACGCCCACTGATCCTGATAGAAAAGCGGCGATTCCTCGGTCGTTACCGAATAGGCAAAAACCGCCCCTACGACAGCCGAATCCGAGGCGTCGATCGCCTTTATGCGGCCTTCGTTATAGATATCATCGGGATCGTCCACCATATCGACGACCGACTTCTTGTCGAATTTCTGCACCTTTCCGTCCGGCGGCAGCAGCCATGCGTCGATGTCCGTGACCTTGCTGCCGGTCGTAAGATAAAAGCCTCGTGCGATAGCGAGACGGCGGCCTTCGTTGGTGAGGATCTTTATTGCATAGCGGGCGGTCGTCGAGATCTTTCCGCTCGAATCGACGGAGACCGAGTAATCATCAAGCAGGACGACAGCCGGAATATTCTTCACGTCATAGGCCGGGATATTGCTGCCTGCGACCTGCATCAGCCAATCGGGAGCATCACCTGCCGACACGGAGCCGGCGAGGCCGAGGATGAGGAATGCAAAGACGACGATGTTCTGCCGCGAGTGGGTGAAAATTCTCATTACTACTTCTCCAAACACTATTTCTGCTTGATGGAAAGGGTTGCCGTATCGCTCTTCTGGATCATATCCCAGAGTTCTTTGACGGCAGAGTATTTTGAAACGTCAAAGGTCAGGGTGTCAGGGGTTCCGAAATAAAAATCGCGGAAATATTTGATCTTTGACGCAGCAGGATCCGATTGAATGCGGAACGTATCCTTGCTGATGTCTCCGGCATCCGCACCGCCGGGAGCCTCACCATTATCGATCTCATACATCGAAGGATATGTGATCTCGACCTCATCTTTTTCCGACCAAGGGTATGTGAATGCAATGCCATAGGTGCGGGTGGTGCTCGCAAAGGCAGCAGAGGTGCCGTATTCAAATATGCCCGGCTGGAAGAACATCCGCTTACCGGTCTTTTGGGCGTAATTCGGTACCTTTATCGTATATCGCTGGACGATCGGCTTGGATATATCATCAAAATTCTCGATCGAGATATTCGAGATCTCGGCATTGGTCATCCGTTTTTGGATCGAATCCTTTAATCTCTCTTCCCACTTTGAACGCTGATCGTCATAGTTGGTGAAGCGATAGGCCAAAGCCTCTTGTCCATGAAGCTCCATCGAGACCGTACCCTCAAGGGTGCCATCTTCAGTGAGCGTAAGTTTTGCGGTGCGCTTTGTCAGATTCTTTTCCCTTGGGGTTAACGGGAGCTGGATCCAGCCGTTCCTTTTGGTGTCAAAGATCAGGGCAAGCGAGTTCTCCCGATACCAAGGAAGCTGGCCGAAGGGGGCAAATTTGTAGCCCGGATTGAGCACCTTATAATCACCTCCGACATCGACCCCGACACCTGCAAAGGTCAAGAGGCTCGTATCGGTCATCTTTCGATCAAAAAAGACCTCGTCACGGCGGCTCGAATAGACTGCCACGGTGTCGAATCCGGCGGCCGCGGCCATTGCTCCGAAGAGGACATTGATCTGTCCGGAGCTTGCAGATGCTCCCGCGCCCGTTTTCACGATGTCTTTGGTCTTCTGCTTTAAGATCGATTTTAGCTGGTCGTCGGTAATCGAAGGGTCGTATGTCGTATTCTTGAGATTCCGGCAGAAATCATAGATCCTGTGGAGTTTTTCCTCGTCGTTAGCAGCGCCGCCGATAAGTGACTGGGTGAACTGCTTCACGCCGTCAGAGTCCTTGAGCCACGCGGCAACGAGTCCCGATTTCATACTCGCAAAGGACCCCCAAAATTGCGTGGGATTAGAACGGTCAAATACACGGATCATAAAGGCGGACTCATTACCGGACACGTCCAGACTCGAGCCTGTGAGTGCCAAATACGGCATGACCATATCGTCCGGAGGCATATAGCGCTCTTCTTTATAGGCAGGTACGTTCGTGCGCGAAAGGCGATAGAATCCATGCTCATCTTTGACGAAGCCTGCACCGGTCGTGTTATACAGCTGTGTCTTTGGTTCTTTGTCGTTATATGGCTTGTAGTAATAAACGAGATCCCTGACCGGAATATCCTTCTGCAGGTAAAAGCGGCCGCCGCTGAAACTGCCGTCTTCAAATGACTCTCGATATTGATATTCGACGATCACTCCGGGTTCGATATTGGGAATGGCAAAGGATTTCGCCAGAACCTTTACGCCATTACCGCGAACGATCTCGCGCTCGAAGATATCCTTTTCAGCAAGTTCGATCGCCGTGCCGTCGGGTTTGACGACGCGTGCGGCAATATCTTTGATCTTGGTCCTGCCTTTTCGGAACGGGATATCTACCTTTGCAAACTTTTCACGGCCGCGTTCGGTGAAGATCTTGATCCGCACGTAATTCCTGCGCGTCAGCTTATCGTCGGAACTATCGTCGATACGGGTTTCCCAGAGAAGAGCTTCGGCATCGGCATCCGGTTCGACGACGGGCTTTGTCGCCTGCAGGTCGGCAGGTGCGATCGGACGCCACGCGGCTCCCTTCTGGGCATAAACGCTCGCTGAGAACGCGAACAAAAGCAACGCAGCGAACACGAGAGTGCGACGCAGGGGATGGCGGAAATTTAACATCAAAAAAAGGACCTCTGGATGGTTGATCTAAAAGAGACGCGATTATCTGCGAATTAGCGCGTTTCACCTGGAAAAGGATCTTGAGCGAGGAATCGGATAATTCGTCCCGTTCCGCCGATTTTACAGCTAAATCGGCAGGATATGCAATCAAAAACTAATTCGTGTGCACCGTCTTCTGTATTCGACGGTCGCCGGAGTCGGCGTTCACTCGTTCATTTTGAGCGCGACCAGAGCCGTATCGGCGGTATGGAATCTGTCCCAAAGGGTCTTTACGCCCGCATAGCTCGAGGCCTTGAACGTCACCAAATTCTTGTTTCCGAAATAGAATTTGCGCGTATAGTGCATTTTACCGGCCGAAGACTCAAAGTCGAACAGGATCTCATCATGACCGATCTGTGCGGTGTCGGCGACAACCTTCGGCTGCTCTGGATTATCCGGCGAGAAACCTGCGGGAAGTTCGATCTCGATATCATCGTTCTCAGACCACGGATACCGAAAGAACATATCGTACTTTCTCGTCGCGGTAGCAAAGACCGGAGCCGTGCCGTATTCGAAGAATCCGGGCTGAAAGAACATACGCTTTCCTGTCTTTTGAGCGTAGTTTGGTACTTTGATGGTGAAACGCTGAATGATCGGCTTTGACGAGTCCTCAAGGTTCTCGATCGAGATCTTCGTGATCTCAGCATTCGAGATGAGCTGCTGAATAGATGCCTTTAGGGCACTTTCTCTCTCTTGGGACTCTTCATCGTAGTGTGCGAGTCGATACGAGAGTGCGAGTTGGCCGGTCAGCTCGATGGCAGCGGTCCCCTCGAGCGTTCCGTCCTCCGCGAGACGGAATTTGCCGCTTCGCGTGCTGCGGTTCTTCTCAAAGGTATTCATCGGGATCTCCCACCAGCCATACTGCTTGCCGTCCGTGTACATCGTGACGGCGCCTTCAAAATACCACGGCAGCATATCGAATGGCAGAAACTTATATCCCGGCATATAAAGATGCGGGGTGCCTCCGAAAACGACGCAGATCATCGGGCCAGAGAGAAGGCGTGAATCGCTGATCTCAGGCGTGAAGAACGAGATGTCACGCCTACTGGACATCGCATACCACGGTTCAAGCCCGGCGGCTGCGGCCATTGAGCCAAAGATCGTATTGATCTCCCGACTATTCGCGAACGGCTTGCCTGATCTGAAATCGTCCTCGGTAAGGTTCCACCTTCGCCGTGCTGCTGCCTCTTCGATCTCCTTCTCTGTCGGGGTGTAGCCGTAGCTCGTATTGTTGATCTTCGTCTGGCAGAAGTTGTAGATCCGCCGAAGCTTCTCTTCCGTGGTCGAGGCGTCGCCGACTACCTCGCGGGTCAGTTTTGCGAAATCCTTTTTTCGGTCGTTAAGTTGGTCAACGAGCGCTTTCTGCCAGGCTGAGTAATTTGCCCAGTATGTATCCTTGGTACGGCCTCCACTGTTCTTGAAATGGGTAACTCTCCTAGCAGAAAGATCGATGCTAAAGCTCGGATACCATCCGGTCTCGAGTTTAAGAAGCGGCTTTACTTCGTTGTCGGGCGGCATCCACGGCTCTGATCTGAATGCGGGGATATTGGTTCGCGTCATCCTGTAATATCCGTCTTCCGCTTTTTCGAACTTTACGCCCTCGACGTTCAGAAAGGTGTATTTCGGCTCTATTCCCTTGAACGGCTTGTAATAGTACGTAAGGGTCTGAACCGGGAGGTCGAGCTGGAGGTCAAGGGTCGCGTCCGCAGTATCGAAGATATCCTCGTTCGCCTCTTGGTATTGATACTCAAGGATCGCACCGGGAACCAGGTTCGGGAATGCGAGAGCCTTTGCCTGAACATTGATCCTTTCGGTCTTCGCAACGTCGCGCTTAAAAATATCATTCTCGCCGAGTTCGACCGACTTGCCGTCCGGCTGCGTTATTCGGGCACTCAGATCCTTTATTTTTGCGATGCCTTTGATAAATCCGATATCGAGCTTAGAGAACTTTTCGCGGCCGCGTTCCGTGTATATCTTGATGCGTACATAGGTCGAGCGTAGGATCTTATCGCTCTTGCTATCATCAAGGCGCTCTTCCCAAATGAGAGCTTCGGCGTCGGCGTCGGGTTCGACGACGGGCTTTGTCATCTGCAGTTCGGCGGGCGAGATCGGCCGCCACTTTTCTTGCGCGAAGGTTTGCGCGGCGAATACTGTCAAAAGCAGAGCGGCGAACACGACGATACGCCGTGAGGATCGAGTTAGTTTGTTCATCAGATAAGGGCCTCTTGAAGTGCGGAACTAGGGTTCCCTCGATTTTATATGCAATTTGATGCGGAAAGCAACAAAAAGGCGTGCCGTAGGCCGATGAAAAGGTATATTCTCTCGCCGCCGCCGGCGCGGCAAAATCGAAGCATTGTGCTAAAATATAGGTTTAAAAAAGGGATGTTTCCCGCTGAATGTAGGAGACAAATTACTAAAAATGACCGCAAATATCACTCAATTGCTCGGCGATGAGGCCGATTCGCTTTTAAACCACGTTTCCAACACCTTTTCGAAGGACGACCTGCACCTTCCCGGCGGCGATTTTATCGACCGTGTGTGGGCACATTCCGACCGCAACCCGAATGTCTTGCGCAATATGCAGGCGATCTACGGCCACGGCCGTCTGAGCGGTACGGGTTATGTTTCGATCTTGCCGGTCGATCAGGGAATAGAGCACTCGGCGGGAGCGAGTTTTGCCCCGAATCCGATGTATTTCGACCCGGAGAATATAGTCAAACTCGCGATCGAAGGCGGCTGCAACGCGGTCGCATCGACTTTCGGCATTCTCGGCACGATGTCGCGCAAATATGCGCACAAGATCCCGTTCATCGTAAAGATCAACCACAACGAACTGCTCACTTATCCGAATAAATTCGACCAGGTGATGTTCGGAACCGTCGAGCAGGCGCACAATATGGGTGCCGCGGCGGTCGGCGCGACCATCTACTTCGGTTCGGAAGAATCGACGCGTCAGATCACTGAGGTCGCAGAGGCTTTTGCTTACGCACACGAACTCGGGATGGCGACGATCCTCTGGTGCTACCTTCGAAACTCGGCGTTCAAGACGCCTGAAGGCGATATGCATACCGCAGCTGACCTGACCGGCCAGGCGAATCACATCGGTGTTACGATCCAGGCCGACATCATCAAGCAGAAGCTGCCTGAACGAAACGGCGGCTATCTCGCACTTCAAAAGAACGGCAGCTACGGCAAGACGAGCCCGCTCGTTTACGAAAAGCTTACGACCGACAACCCGATCGACCTCGTTCGCTATCAGGTCGCGAACTGCTATATGGGACGCTGCGGACTTATCAATTCCGGCGGCGAATCTAAGGGGGCGAGCGACCTCGCGGATGCCGTCCGCACGGCGGTCATCAACAAACGCGGCGGCGGCACCGGCCTCATCTCAGGCCGTAAGGCCTTTCAACGCCCGATGAAGGACGGCGTCGAACTTCTGAACGCCATCCAGGACGTCTATCTCGCAAAAGACATCACCGTGGCATAATAGGCGTTGCTTACAGCAACGCATCGCGTATATCATAAGGTCGAGCGTGTCCTGCTCGGCCTTTTTAATTTTGATCTAGCGAAAACTAGCGTCCGTGTCTGCAGCGTTCGTTCATCTGCGATGCAAAACAAATCCGCTTTGCCTTGGCGATATTTCCTAATACCAGCCCTCGTGATGGGCTTTCTTGCCGTCTATCCGCAGATCAGCCTGTGGATGTCGAAAGGCTCTGCTTGGAAAGGTTCTTACGTCGTCTCGAACTACGATGAGCCGGCATATTCCGCATACGTTAATTCCCTCGTCGCCGGAAAACCGCGACAGAACGATCCCTTCGTCGCGGTTGACGATACCGGACACGAATCACTCTATTCTATCCAATTCATTCCGGCGTACACCATTGCGCTTCCAGCTCGCTGGCTTGGCGTTTCGACATCGACGGCTTTCATTCTGCTTGCATTCATTTCTGCTGTGTTTTCGTGTCTGGCGTTGTGTTGGTTCCTGTTCTCGTTTACGCGGCAGCCGCTCTTGTCTTCAGCCGGAGCGCTCATTGTTTTGTGTTTTGGAACGGCAGCGGCATTTCAGGGCGAACTTTCGAGGCTGATCAGCGGTACGGTGCTGATAGATTTTTTTCCTTTTGTGCGACGCTATCAACCGGGGCTCGCGTTTCCGCTCTTCTTTGTATTTGCGTTGCTCGTTTGGAAGAGCTTTGACTCGGATGAAAAGAGGCGAGCGATATTCTACGCGATCGTAGCGGGCGTGATCTTCGCGATCCTGGTCTTTTCGTACTTTTATCTGTGGACTGCGGCGGCCGCCTGGGCGCTTTGCGCAGGTATCGTCGCAATGATCTTTCTTAAGGAACAACGCGGGCAAATATTGCTTTCGAGCGCCATCGTCGGAGTT
>DAORTR010000104.1:0-8710 GCA_035432765.1 Pyrinomonadaceae bacterium | reverse complement strand
CGCAAGTTTCACCCGAGACCGAGATCCACGCGAATGTCGTGATCGGAGCGAACGCCGTCGTCGAAAAAGGCGTGCGGATCTTCCCGAACGCGACCGTTTACGATGGTGTGAAAGTGGGCGAGGATTCGACGATCCATTCGGGCGTCTCGATCCGCGAAAATTGCGAGATCGGTCGTCGCTGCATCGTCCACAACAACACGACCATCGGTTCAGACGGCTTTGGCTACGCGAAAACCGCCGAGAAGGCGTGGCTCAAGATACCGCAAACGGGCCGCGTCGTGCTCGAGGACGATGTCGAGATCGGTGCAAATACGTCGATAGACTGCGCATCGGTCGGCGAAACCCGCATAAAACGCGGCGCAAAGATCGACAACCTTGTTCAGATCGGCCATTCCTGTACGATCGACGAAGACGCTCTCATCTGTGCGCAGACCGGCCTTGCGGGCAGTTCGCACATCGGAAAACGCGTCATTTTGACCGGGCAGGTCGGCATCGCAGGCCACTTGAAAGTTGGTGATGACGCGATCCTAACGGCAAAATCCGCAACATCACACGATGTTGAACCGGGAAAGGTGCTCTCGGGCATTCCCGCCTTTGATAACCGTGAATGGCTGCGTTCAACTGCCGTGTTTCAAAGGCTCGGCGAACTTTCACGCACAGTTCGCGAGTTAAAAAAAGAGGTCGCCCAACTTCTCGACGGCAAGTAAACGCCGAGCGTGTCTATCACTCTTCGGGACCTTTCCAAGTAACAACTGTCCTTAGGTGCGGCTGCAGGTCTTCGATCCCCTGCATCTGGAACGCGAAGTTTATCCATTTGCCGTCCTCTTTCTTGACGCCCGTCGCCTTCGAACTGCGTCGCGCGGTTGAATAATCAACGATCTCGTCCCAGAGACAGGTTACGGTCTCGCCACCGGTGCGATAGGCGAATCCGTTCTTGAACACTTGCAGTTCATCATTTTTTGTACGAAAGAACGTCCAAGTAAAAACAACGAACGGGATCGCCATCGGAAGCGAACACGCGGGGGCGAGCCACCAGTTCTCATTCGCTATTGGCAGCAGAATACCGAAGCCCGCCACAAGAAGCAGGGCCGCCATCGGGACCAACAGAACGGCGTTCTTCGCGGTGTGATAAGTCGCTTGCAATTCGCCGAGCGTCGTCGGGCGGAGTTTTGCGGCCTCAGCCTCGGAGATCTTTTCTGAGTCAGGGATATTTGAATACTCGTATGATTCGAACTCGTGCGCCAGTACGTCAAGCCCGCGAATCTTGAACGCAAATCTGATCACCTCATTTTTTTTCGTCGTGATGCACGTGAACTTGACCCTGTTATCCGTGTCCAGGATCGAATCTTGGTCCTTGATCTGTGTCCAAAGACACGTTTGCAGGCCCTTTCGGCTCCTATAACTGAAGCCTTTCTCGTAAACCCGAAGCTCGTCGAAAACGGTCGGTATCGTCCGCCAAAGAAGAAAGATCAAAGGCGTTGAGAGAAAGAGCGCGGGTATCGACGATGCGATCCGCTCCCAGCCGGAGGTCCCAAAAACAATGATGAGGCCGACACCGCAAAGTGCAAGGCAGACCGCGTATATACCAACGTAAGCTAAGCCGAATTTCACGTGGTAAGTACCTTTGGCCGCGCCGAGTTTTGTAACGTCCGGCTCACTAGTTGGGTTCATATCGTTCGGGAAGAATGTTGCAGATTTTGCGTCATTTTAGCCCCGATCTTTTCATTTTACAACCGAATATCGGATATATTGTCCTCTGGGGCAAGCCCTTTAGAACATCGTGCAAAAAAAAAGAAAAACTGATAATTGCCTTGAGCTGTGCCGCAACTGCTGCGGCCGGGATCTTGCATTACGCTCACGCGAACGCCGTTTTGGCCTTTGTCGTTACGGCGGCCGCACTTGCGTTATTGGCCGTCATCGTAGGCGAATCGACCGATCAGCTAGGCAGACGTTTGGGCCCCGGCGCGACAGGCATTCTGCAATCGGCACTAGGTAATCTTCCAGAGCTTTTTGTCTGTATCTTTGCGCTTCGCGCGGGCCTTGATACCGTCGTTCAAGCCGCGCTGATCGGGTCGATCCTCGGAAATTCTATCCTCGTGCTCGGGCTTGCCTTGTTTCTTGGCGGACTAAAGAACGGGACGCAGCGTTTTCGCTCTGAAGCGCCGAAGATGATCGTAACCCTAATGCTAATCGCGGTTGCGGCACTCGCTGTCCCAACGCTTGCAAAAGAACTGCACACACCGGCAGAACCGCACATCGCCGGGCTCGACACGTTCGTTGCGGTCGTAATGCTCGTGCTGCTAGCGGCAAGCATCTATTTCTTTTTGAAGGGCGACCTTGCGGTCAAGAACGGCGGCGAACACAACGACAATTGGCCGGCCTGGCTTCCGATCGTGATGCTCTTTTGCGCCGGAACCGGTGCCGCGTTCGTCTCAGATTGGTTCGTAGTCGCTCTTGAACCAACAATGGAGGCGATGGGCGTCGCACCGGCATTTGCGGGCCTTGTGGTCGTCGCCTTGGCCGGCAACTCTATCGAGAATCTTGTCGGCGTGCAACTCGCTTGGCGAAACCAAACCGACTACGCCGTGAGCGTCATTCTGAACAGTTCCCTTCAGATCGCGCTTGGGCTTTTCCCCGTGCTTGTCCTGCTCTCATTCGTGCTCGGCGGTGCAGTGCTGTCGTTCATACTTACGCCGCTTCTGCTCGCCGCGCTCGTGCTCGCGGTGATCGTCTCGGCATTCATCGTTTACGACGGCGAATCGATCTGGCTCGAGGGCCTTGCCCTTATCGGCCTGTACTGCATCATTGCAGCGGCGTTCTGGTGGGGCTAAAGTAAAAGGTATGGAAAACGAAGTACCGGAAAGAAGCTACGACCTGACGCCGCTCGCGCCGGAGAAGATCGCCGAGCTTGCCGAAAGCCTTACCGACGAACAATCTCATATACTCTTGAACCACGGTACGGAGGCTGCATTTTGCGGTACCCTGCTCGACAATCATCTCGATGGCACGTACGCCTGCCGTCTGTGCGGGCTGCCTCTTTTTTCGTCCGAAAAGAAGTTTCATTCGGGGACGGGCTGGCCGTCGTTCTTTGCTCCTTTCGATAAGGATCATCTGACGAAGATCGAGGATAATTCGTACGGAATGCGTCGCATCGAGATCCGCTGTGCCCGCTGCGGCGGTCATCAAGGACACGTCTTTCCGGACGGTCCGCCGCCGACAGGACAGCGATATTGCGTGAACTCCGAGTCGCTTGAATTCTTTGAGAAAGGCGAGAAGATTCCACAGAAAGTATGAACGGTTCGCAGCCCATAGTATTGTTTGACGGGGTGTGCAATTTCTGCGATGCTGCGGTGAATTTCGTCATCGCGCACGACAAGGCCGGCATTTTTCGCTTTGCTCCGCTCCAATCGAACGTCGGACGCGAACTTGTCGCAAAGCATCAAATACCCGCGGGCATTGATTCAGTGATCTTGATCGACGACGGCGGCGCGTTCGTTCATTCAGATGCAGCGATCCGGATCGCAAGACGTTTGGGTGGCGGATGGTCGATACTCGGTGCATTTCGCGTCATACCGCGGTTTATTCGCGACTGGTCCTACAAACTTTTTGCGAAATACCGTTACCGTTTATTCGGCAAAAAGGACGCGTGTATGATGCCGACGCCTGAGGTACGGTCGCGATTTCTCGCCGACGCAGACACGGTCGCGTAAGATGTTGAAAGATGACTTACTCGCTGGAAACGCTAGAATTTTTACGACTTCTCGACCTCGTCGCGCGAAACGCGCAGACGGCGGCGGGAGGAGATCTCGTCCGAGCCGCTCGGCCATTCACGTCGCGGCTCGATCTCGACCGCGCTCTTGCGGCCGTCGCTGAAACGCTCCGGCTTTCCGAAGAAAAGAATCTATTTTGGACATTCTCCGGCCTCGAAGATCCGCACGATAGGCTCGCGATCCTGCGGATCGAAAACGCGGCTCTCGACGCATTGTCGCTAACGGCCGTCGCAAGTCTCTGTTCGCAGGCTCTCGCGGCACGTTCGCTGGTTGAAAGCGATAAGGAACTTTGCCCGACGCTCTGGCAGATCGTGTCGGGATTTACGCCACGTCTTTCATCGGCGATCGGCGAGATCTCACGAAAGATCTTGCCGGGCGGCGAGATAGATGATTCCGCTTCGCCGGAGCTTGCAAGATTGCGTCGCGAGATAAACTCGAGACGCGCGCAACTCACGCGTTCGCTCGAATCTGCGATGCGAAATGCCGGCAATGCTATTCAGGACGCAATTGTTACGATCCGCAACGATCGTTTCGTGATCCCTGTAAAGACGGACTTTCGCGGAAAGGTCGCGGGCGTCGCTCACGGGTTCTCTTCGAGCGGCCAAACCGTCTATGTCGAACCGCTCGACACTATCGATGCGAACAACGAGATCCAAAATCTTAAAGGCCAAGAAGAACGCGAGATCGGACGCATTCTGCACTCGCTGACCGATCTTTTGCGCGAACACCTTTCCGAGATCGAATCTGCAGCCGACGCCGTTGCTGAACTTGATGCGATCAAGGCAAAAACGATCTTCGCACGCAGCTTTGATTGCGTCGTTCCGGATATCTCGAAAGACGACACGCTTGATCTGAAAGACGCACGCCATCCGCTGCTTGAACAAAACCTTCGAGAATCCGTCGGTTCGAGCTCGAACGAAGGCGAACATACCGCGAATGCAATAGTTCCAAGCAGTTTCGTGCTTACGCGGGATCGTTCTGTGATGATCATTTCGGGTGCGAACGCCGGCGGAAAGACCGTCGTGCTTAAGACCGCGGGATTGCTTAGCTTGATGGCTCTAGCGGGCTTTCCTGTACCGGCAAAAGAGGCAACGATCCCTTTCTACGCATCGGTGCTTGCTGACATCGGCGACCATCAATCGCTGAACGCGAACCTCTCTACCTTTTCATCGCATATGTCGAATATCGCATCGATGATCGATGAATGTTCGGCTCCCGCATTGATCCTGCTTGACGAAGCGGGCACGGGCACCGACCCTGAGGAAGGCTCTGCTTTAGGTGTAGCGATCGTCGATCACTTCCGACGCGAATGCGGTGCGCACATCATCGCATCGACGCACTATCGCGGCCTGAAGATGTATGCTGCGAATGATACGGATGTTGTAAATGCTTCGGTCGAGTTCAACGAAAAGACACTCGAACCGACATACCGTCTTCTGACCGGCCTCGCGGGCGCATCTTCCGGGATCGAGATCGCGCGGCGTTTCGGCATACGCGATAAGATCATCGGCCACGCACGCGAACATCTCGACACTTCGGCCCGCGAAGCGGAAGAATACTTGCAGCGTTTGCAGACCGAAACGCGAATTGCCCGAGACCTGCGCGTCGCCCTCGAAGAAGAACGTGAGGCGGTTGCGGCAAAATTCGGTTCGCTCGAAAGCGAAGCCGAAAGACGCGAGAAGCTACAGACGCGCGAATTCGAGACAAAGCTCGCCGAGTCGGTAGCGGATTTTGATCGCCAATCAAAGGCATTTCTTGAGACGATCCAGGACAAGGCCCTGAAAAATCGGCTCGAAAAAGAACGCAGTGCGCGCAAGGCGGAACTCAATCGCGCTGTCATCGAAAAGGTCAGCAAAAAGGCGGGACCGGCAAGTTTTTTCGCGAATGCCGAGCACAAAGTCGCTTCGTCCGACAAGATCGAAGTTGGTTCGACGGTTGCGACAAGCTTTGGCAAGATCGGCAAGGTCGAGCGGATCGATGACGATGTCGCACAGGTCGTCGTTGGCAATATTCGTCTGCGGCAGAAATTGAGCGAGCTTGCCGCTGCGGCACCCGAATCAAAAACCGGAGGAAAACCGCAAAGCACACATCGCCCGATCGACGCAGGCGATTCGCCCGCCGAACTCAATCTTATCGGCAAAACGACCGCCGACGCCGAATACGAACTCGACCGTTTTCTCGACGAAGCGTATATGGCGAGTCTGCCGCGTGTTCGCATCATTCACGGTTTCGGAACCGGCGCCTTGAAGAACTACGTGCACCATTTTTTGAAAGCCAGCGATCTCGTCGAACGCTTCGAATTCGCCCCGTCATCCCAGGGCGGAAACGGTGCTACAATAGCCGAGTTGAGGTCGTAACGTAGGGTGATGTAGAGATTATCGGGACATTCAAAATGTTCCCCCGACCCGCTCGATCGAGCATTGATGAAAATCTGTTAAACGGTCCTCGCAACATTGTCGCACGCCTTGAGCAAGTCGGCTTTCGAGTCTCATCCGGGCTAAAGGCGAAGCTACAGGAAAAGATCAACTGATGCTTTATCCGCAATATGTTATTGATGATCTGAAAATGCGGGCCGACTTGGTGCGAATAGTTCAGCCGTATGCTCAGGACCTGAAGAAAAAGGGCGCTAGCTGGATGGCGTGCTGCCCGTTTCATCAGGAAAAGACGCCGTCGTTCTCGGTAAACCCGGCGAAGGGATTCTATAAGTGTTTCGGGTGCGGAAAGGGCGGTACGGCTTTCAATTTCCTAATGGAGATGGAGGGACTGAACTTCCCGGAGGCGGTAAAACGCGTCGCCGAAATGTCGGGCTATATGCTGCCGGAGCTCGAGGATGACGAGAGTTTTGCCCGTAATAAAAAGGTTCGCGAAGAAAAAAAGCAGCTTGCCGACCAGATCATCGAACTGAATCAGATCGCGCTCGAGCACTGGACGAAGGCACTCTCCGGAAAGTCAAAGGACGCGAAAGCCGCCCGCAAGTATATTGACGGACGCGGACTCTCTGACGCGACGATCGCGAACTTTCGTCTTGGTTTTTCGCCCGACAAATGGGACGAGCTTCTGGGGCTTCTGCGGGATTTCGGCGCGGACGACAAGCTAATATCGCAGTCCGGTCTTGTCACCGTGAACGAAGAGAAAGACAGAGTCTTCGATCGTTTTCGCGGCCGCGTGATGTTCCCGGTCCTCGACGTCTCGGGTAGTCCTGTCGCATTCGGGGCACGTGCGATCAAGCCCGACGATAACCCGAAATATCTAAATTCGCCCGAGACCGCGGCCTATACAAAAGGCGACAATCTTTACGGGCTTTTTCAAGCGAAGGACGCGATCAGGCGCAAAGGTTTTGCGATCCTCGTCGAAGGCTATCTCGACCTGATCGCCTTGGTCGAGAACGGCGTCGATAACGTCGTTGCGAGCCTCGGCACGGCGTTCACCGACGCGCAGGCGAAGCTCATATCGCGGTTCACGAAGCGTATCGTCATCAATTATGACGGCGATGCGGCGGGCACAAAGGCCGCTCGGCGGGCGATCGAACTGCTCCTTCCGCACGATTTCGATGTAAAGATCCTCGTCCTGCCTGACGGCAACGACCCGGATGACTTTATACGGCAAAATGGCGAGGCCGAATATAACGCTCTCCGAGGCCGTGCGAAACCCTTCCTGCAGTTCGCTCTCGCGGCGGCGGTCGAGGGCCGGAAACTCTCGAACGCAAAGCAAAAAGCTGAGGCCGTCGAGGACTTTTTGCCCGTTATAACGACGATACGCAATCCCGTCCAGCAGCGTGAGAGCTTCGATCAGGCGATGGATTTCTTCGGGATCGAGGATGCGGCTCTTCGCCGGGAGCTTTGGCAAAGCTCGACCGGCAAGGCGTCTCCGTATTTGCAGCGGACCGATCCGACACGATCGATCTCGCGTGCGGCTCGCGCGAAAGTTACCGTCGCGGAAAAGAACCTTCTGAAGATACTCGTTCACGACCGCGAATTGGCTTCCGAGATCCTGCCTCAGCTTGAGAAGAGCGATTACGAAAACCTCGCGACCGCCGAGCTTTATGAAGCTTTTATCGCGATCTCGCAGAAAGGCGGCGATGTTACGGCCGAATCGATCGTCGAGCATCTTGAGGGCGACGAGACCACGCTCGAGCTTGCGCGAGAGGTATTGACCGCTCAAAAGTTCCGCGAGGTCGATGAGGCGATGGACGAAGCCCTTGTTGAGGCCGAAAACTGCGTTTTTGCCCTTAGAAATATGGCTATCCGCAACCGCGTGGACGAGATCAGTCGAGAAACTGCCATTGCCGAGCGGGAGAATGATTCGGCCGCCGTGACGCGCCTTATCGAAGAACAATTAAATCTAGAAAAAATTCGGCGTACCTTAGAGTCAAAGAACGCATAATAATGTGTTATACTTTCCAATTTGCTTGGCGTCGGGGTTGGACGTGAAACTTTACCTCGACAAAGAGCGTTATTTACTATTTTGAGAACAACGATTTAGTCTTTTCCACAATCGAAAGTGTTTATCACAGAATATGGCAGTTGATTACGACGAAAAAGAAGACCTGATGGATCGCCTGCTTGCCCTCGGCAAGCGAAAAAAATTCTTGAGCCTCGAAGAACTTCACCGCGAGATCCCGCAGAATATGATGTCGGAGGATGAGCTTGAGGACGTTCTCGAACGGCTCGAAGGCGCGAACATCTCAGTCGCGGAAAGCGACGCAAAATTGCTCGAACGCGCCAGCGACCTCGCTCTTGACGATGCCGATGACGACGAGGAAGAAGAATCCGATCTCGACCTTTCGGCCGGCGTTCTGGACAAATCGAACGATCCCGTTCGCCTATATCTTCGCGAGATGGGCGTTGTTCCCCTTCTGAACCGCGAGGGCGAGGTTTCGATCGCCCAGCGTATCGAACGCGGCCAGATCAAGACGCACAAGGCGATCGCACGTTCGCCGA